>JALVES010000163.1 GCA_027030635.1 Saprospiraceae bacterium
CCTGAGCAAGGTCGAAGGGGGTCCCCTGAGCAAGGTCGAAGGGGGGCCCCTGAGCAAGGTCGAAGGGGGTACCCTGAGCAAGGTCGAAGGGGGTACCCTGAGCAAGGTCGAAGGGGGTACCCTGAGCGAAGTCGAAGGGGACCCGGCCTTCTACAAGGCCAAGGCCCTGCCCGGCGATGGAGTCTATTCCCTGTTGCGCCGCTATGACTTAGCCGAATACTCCTGCAACCACCGACAGTTTTACAGCCTCAACAAACTCCGGGAAGGCGCTGCCCTCTTCGCCAATAAAGAATACCTGCTGCCCATCCAGGTCTATGCCTTCAACGGCAAAACCATACGCTCTACCATCGGCATCAACGACTATCCCCTCGCCAAAAAAATCGAAGCCTACAACGACAGCCTCACCGCCCGGGGGCTGCGGCCCGATTTTCGCAAAAACCTGGAGCTCTGGGTGCCCTGGCACATCTTCCACTGCCCCCAAAAAGACCTCCAAATTCCCACGCCACCCGTCGCTACAACTGAAGAGGCATCTTCTAAGCCCGACAAAGGAACTTTCCCCCCAAGCGGCAGCAAACGCCACTACCCCATCTTCGGCAAAGAATACGAATACGTCCCCCTCCGAGACACCCGCCTGCAAGGCAAGATCTTCTACATCGTTACCGGACACGGAGGCCCCGACCCGGGAGCCATGAGCAAAAAAGCCGGCCACAACCTCTGCGAAGACGAATACGCCTACGATGTCGGCCTGCGCCTGGCCCGAAAGCTCTTAGAACACGGCGCCATCGCCTACGTCATCGTCCGCGACCCCAACGACGGCATCCGCAACGACGAATACCTCGGCTGCGATACCGATGAAGTCGTCTGGGGCAACAAAAAAATCCCGGCAGGCCAAAAACCCCGCTTAGAACAACGCTCAAACATCGTCAACCAACTCTACGAACAAAACAAAAAGGCCGGCGCCACCTATCAGCGCCTCATCGTCATCCACGTGGACTCGCGCAACCAGCGCCAGCAAACGGATTTGTTTTTTTACTACTACCCTGGAAAAACCACCTCCAAGGCCTTTGCCCAACAACTCCACCGCACTTTCAAAGAAAAGTACAAAATACACCGCAGCTCCGGTCAATATCACGGCACCGTCAGCGCCCGCGACCTGCACATGCTGCGCGAAACCACCCTGCCCTCCGTCTATATCGAGCTGGGCAACATCCGCAACAACTGGGACCGCAAGCGCATCATGCCGGCCAGCAACCGCGAAGCCCTGGCCAACTGGATATGCCAGGGCATTCTGCGAAAATAAAGCCCAACAGCAGTTTGCACAAACACCATTTCCATGAGAATTCCATTTTTCCTGTTTTTCCTATTGAGCTTTATCAGCCTTTCGGCAAATGCCAACGCGACCCGGACGGGTACGCTGGAAGGCATCGTTACAGATGCCGCCACAGGTGAGACGCTCATTGGCGCTGCCGTACAGGCCCGCGACTACGGCACGGTAACAGATGAAAACGGCTACTACGTACTGCATTTGCCGGAAGGCGCCTACGACATCGCTTTCTCCTACCTCGGCTATGAAGACGAAGTGCGCACTGTCATCATCGAAGCGGGCAAAACGCTGGAAGTCAACGTGGCCCTGCGCGAAACGGCTACGCTGCTGCAAACGGCCACCGTTACCAGCGGCAAATACGAAAAACCGCTGGCGGAGGTTACGGTCTCCTTAGACGTCATCAAGCCGCAGCTTTTAGAGAGCACCAACAGTACTTCGGTTTCTCAGGTGCTCGACAAAATGCCGGGCTTCAACATGCTGGGCGGGCAGGCCAACATACGCGGCGGCTCGGGCTACTCTTACGGTGCCGGCTCGCGGGTGCTGCTACTCATAGACGACCTGCCCATCCTCACGGCCGATGCGGGCTTTCCCAATTGGAGCGACATCCCCACCGAAAACATCGCTCAGATAGAGGTCATCAAAGGTGCTGCCTCGGCCCTGTACGGTTCTTCGGCCCTCAACGGCATCGTCAACATACGCACGGCCTTTGCGGGCAGCCGGCCGGAAATGAAATTTGCGAGTTTTCAAGGCACGGTACTCCCGCCGGCCAACAAAGAAGCCTGGTGGTGGAAAGACGAACGCCGCCCCTGGTCTTCCGGCATCTCCTGGTCGTACAAACAAAAATTCGGCAATTTTGACCTCGTGGCGGGCCTCTTCGCCCAAAACGAACGGGGCTACAACCGCGGCGAATTCAGCTCCTACAAACGCGTCAACCTCAACACCTTCTACCGCTTTAGCGAACAGCTCTCCGCCGGTCTGAATGTCAACATCAACGGCGGGCGCAATGCCGGATTTTTCTTTTGGAAAGATGCCGATGCACACATCTACGAAGGCGCTCCGGGCACCTACAGCCGCACCCAAAACCTGCGCTACAACATAGACCCCCGCCTGATCTACTTTGACGGCGCGGGCAACAAACACAAGCTGCTGGGCCGCTACTACACCACCGACAACAACAGCAACAACGAGCAGTCGAACGCCTCTAAAGTGTATTACGCCGAATACCAGTTTCAGCGGCAATGGGAAAATTGGGGACTGATGAGTACTGCAGGCCTGGTTTACTCCCACTCTTTCGTGGCTGCCCCTCTGTACGGCGACACCTCCTATACCTCCAACAACATAGCGGCTTATCTGCAGTTGGAGAAAAAGTTCTTCGACCGCCTGAATCTCAGTGCAGGCCTGCGCTACGAAGACAATCGCCTGAACAATCCGGGCTTCTCCTACCGCAACAATTTCGGCCAGGAGATCACCATCGAACCTTCGACCGAGCACGAGGCCAAACCCGTCTTTCGCCTCGGCGCCAACTACCAGCTTGACCCCACCACCTACCTGCGTGCCTCCTGGGGACAGGGCTACCGCTACCCCACCATAGCGGAAAAATACATCCGCACCGCCTTCGGCGGCGTGCCCATCAGCCCCAGCCCCGAGTTAACCTCCGAAACGGGCTGGTCGGCAGAAATAGGGCTGAAAAAGGGCTTCCAACTCGGCCAACTATCCGGCTTCATAGACGCCGCAGCCTTCTACAACCGCTACCGCAACATGATGGAATTCACCTTCGTGGATTTCTTCCTCACCGGCTTCCAATCGAAAAACGTGGGCAACACCAACATCAAAGGCATAGAAATTTCGCTGGTGGGCCAGGGAGCGCCCATACAGGACTTGCCCATGCAGTTCACCATAGGCTACACCTATCTGGACCCCCGCTTCGACCAGTTCGACACCACGGCCATTGTGCCCGGCGAGGAGCCCACCGAAGGCCAGCTCAACGCCTTCAACTCCTCATCCGATAAAAACATCCTAAAATATCGCTACCGCCACACCTTCAAATCCGACTGGGAACTGAGCTATAAGGACTTCACTTTTGGTGCCTCTCTGCGCTACAACAGCTACATGGAAGCCATAGACGCCATCTTCGAAGACCTGGTCGTGCCGGGCCTGGCCAAATACCGCGAGCAGGAAATGGGCAAGGGCTACAAGCTGCTCGACTTCCGCCTCGCCTGGCAAGTCAGCGAGCACCACAAGATCAGCCTGCTGCTCAACAACGCGCTCAATGAGATGTACTATACCCGCCCGGG
>JALVES010000164.1 GCA_027030635.1 Saprospiraceae bacterium
GATTCCAGAGCTCTTCGCGCGGTTCGCGGGTTTTCATTTGCCGTAAGGCGGAGGAAAGAATGTGTTTGTTTTTTTCCATGACAAGCTCAATTAATAGCCGTATTTCCTTAAATTTTTGCGCAGCAGTTTTTTGGCGTGGAAGAGCTGCGATTTGGAGGTGCCCACGGAGATACCGAGCATTTCAGCCACTTCTTTGTGGGCATAGCCTTCAATTTCTATGAGGGTGAAGACTGCGCGGTAGCCGTCGGGCAGGTCTTTGATGGCTTTTTCCAAGTACTCTGCTTCGAGGTAGTCGCCCCAGTCAATGACTTCTTTTTCGCTGTGGTAGTCCTGCAATTCCTCGGTGGGCAGCTTATTCTTTTTGATGTGGCTGAGGGCTGTGCGGATGACGATGGTCTTGATCCAGGCACCGAGGGTAGATTCGCGCCGAAATTTGGGCAGCGCTCTGAAGATGCGCACGAAAGCCTCCTGAAGCACGTCCTCGGCCGTTTGCAAATCTCCGGTAATGCGATAGGCGATGGTAAACATGGCGCGTTTATAGCGATCGTACAACTCGCGCTGTGCCAGCCGGTCGTTGGCCAGACAGGCATCTACGAGTTGGTTTTCACTGAGTATGGATTTGGTCTCCATAAAAGTATGATTCCGGAATCTGAAGTAAAGAGCGCATTTGCTCTCAAAAGGTTGGCTGCGGGCAAAAAAAAGGAGCCGGTTGGGCCGGCTCCTTTGTGCTGATTTGCTGTGTTTAGAAAGTGTAACCTATGGTGGCTACGAATCGGGCGGGGCTGTCATCAAAGGAAAACTGCTCTCCGCCAATGGTGATGTGGTCTCCGAATTTGTTGAAGTTTCCTTCATAGCGCAAATCAACGGCAATTTTCCAGATGTCGAGGCCGAGGCCGGCTTGCCAGCCGTATTCGGCATTTTTGAACATCTGGCCGTAGTCTTGTATGCTGTTCAGTTGGGTATTGCTGCCGAGGAAGATGTGGCTGACAGGCCCGCCATTGAGGCGCAACGGGCCGAATTTGAAGCCCAGCATGAGGGGGATGTCGAGATACTGATACTTTTCGCGAAGGATGGTGTCCACAAATCCCTGCTGGCGGAAGTCCGTAACGCGATAATCCACGCTGTTGGAGTTGAAGAGGACTTCAGGCTGAATGAAGAATTTCTTGATGGGAATGCGCATAAACCCGCCGATGAGGAAGCCGTAGTTGGCATTTTCGATGCTCATGCTGAGCTCCTGGATGCCGTTTTGGTCGAAGATGTTGAGATCAGAGGCCTCGATGTCCGTACTGCTCATGCCGAGTTTGACGCCTGCTGCAAATTGTGCCTTCAAGGTAGTCAGGCCGATCAGAAAAACGGCCAGGGAAAAGAGGATGCGCTTCATTGTTTTTGGTTTAGTGGATGTAGAGAATCGGGTTTTCTCGTGCTGTTCGGGGGAGAAACGGATTTAGACGGGCATCTCGTTTCCGTAGAGCCTTGTTTTTAACGAAAAATTAAGGGGGGGGAATCGGTGAAATCGGGTAAATCGGTGGAAGCGGTTTATCGTTTATTGTGTATCGTGTATCGTTGGTTTAATGTTTAGTGGTTTTTTGTGATGGACGTGGCGAACGTAACAAACGTACCGAACGTGACGCGTGACGGGCGTTCGTCGGTAGAAGCTCAATTGAAGATTCCCGAATTTTTTATCTTTGAGGCGGGATAGATAGAGCCGGGCAGGGCTCACAAAGTTTTAGCGTGTATGAGCATAGCACATTTGGATACCATAACAAAGAGCATTTTAGAGTTGCTGCGTGAGCGGCACAGGGTGGTCATTCCCGATTTTGGGGCTTTTACCGGTATTTACGAATCGTCGGAAGTGGATCGGGCAGAGAAGACCCTTAGTCCGCCTACGCTGCGCATAGACTTTCAGCGGGAGTTGCGCTCCAATGACGGACTCCTCATCGCTCAGCTCATAGAACAGCATGGCTGGCCTCCTGAAGAGGCTGAAAAGCGTCTTGCCGCCTTTGTGGAGGAGGCCGAAAGGCGATTGGCGAGGCGCCAAATGATAGCCTTCCCCGGGCTTGGCAAACTGTATATAGACTTCGACAAGCGCTATAAATTCATTCAGGAAAGCGACAACCTCAATAAAGCGACCTTTGGCTTGCCTGAAGTGTCCCTTACATCGCTGCCGACAGCTCAAGACATGCCCTCCGAAGCAAATGCTTCAGGCGACAATGAGAAACCGATTGAGGCAAACGAGACTGCTTCGCCACCAAAACAGACTTCGCCAAAAGCGGACAAGCCTTCTCCTGCAAATCTTCGACAGACTCCGTCGAATAGTGCAAACCAAGCCTCTTGGCTGAACAGCTCTACGCCTTGGATCATCCTCATGCTGCTGATCATTCTACTGGTCAGCGGTTATTTCCTGTGGAAAAAATTTACCGGAAAGCACAACAGCACCTCTCCCCAAACGGAAGAAACGACTGCCGGTTCCGATAACGGGCTTGCCCAACAGCCCGCTACTGCGGACTTCGACAGGCTCAGTCCAACGGACGATGAACTCCTGTTTGAAGACGATGCAGAAGATCTCGCCGACCTGCAATACGAAGAAGAACAGTCGGCTGAAGAAACGACTGCCCTGCAGGAAGAAGGGGAGGGCATGCCCTCTGGAGCTGACGATAGCGAAGCGCCAACGCTGCCTCCCGATGTGCAGGAAGGCATCATTATCATCGGCTCTTTCACGCAGCCCAAAAATGCAGAGCGACTTATCCAACGCCTGTACGAAGACGGCTACGATGCCTATTCCGATCGCCGGGGCGGGCGAACGCGCGTAGGAATCCGCTTCACCTACAGCGGCGAAGCAGAATTGATGGATTATCTCGAGCAAATGAAAAATAAGTACAATGTGGATGCCTGGGTGTTGGGGGAATAGTGTTTAGATGTTCTATCCTGGCTGCATCTTTTACAATAAAAACTCCCCCCCAAAAGCAAAAGGCAACAAGTCCTTTCCGCCCTGCAGGGCGATGACAGGGCCCTTTTCGCCCTGCAGCAGGATGCGCATGGGCGCTCGTTGGCGCTGTTCTTTTTCGTGGATGACCTGACGGCAGGCGCCGCAAGGGGCTGCCGGCTCGCTGACGGGGTGCTTGGCGCTGTGTACGCGTATGGCAAGGGCGCTGATCACGGCTCCCGGAGCCTCGCTTTCCACGGCGGCAAGGACTACGCGCTCGGCACAAAGACACATGGGATAGGCAGCATTTTCCTGATTGGCGCCACTGATGATGCGGCCGTCTTCGAGGCGGGCGGCTGCGCCTACCTGAAAATGGGAGTAAGGCGCATAGGCCTTGGACAACGCATCGCGGGCAGCCTGGAGCAACTCGCGGTCCTGAGGAGATAAGTCGTCTGCGCTTTCGAACCACTCGTATTCGAAAGATTGTGTTCGCTTATTCATGGGATAGTGGGTGTGGCGGTGTTTTTTTTTATACGACCATTCTGTACACGATGTACAGGATAAGCACAATGAGAACGGTAATCAAACCTATGGTGCGAAAAATACGGCGTGCATCCCGTTCTTCCCTGAGTTCGCGGCGCTTTTTTCCTTTATTGATACCTCTCATGACAATACAGTTTTGAAATGCTCGAAAAAGATTGCAGGCCTCATTTCCGAGGCCAAAGCCGTTGCTAAGATAGCATTTTTTTTGATTTTCGGATTTTTTAACTTACCTTGCAGAGCAAAACCCAACTGTGATATGAGCATAGAAATACGCCCATCCTTTGAAAAGCACATCAGTTTGTCTCCGGAAGAATTTGTAGCTAAGCTCTGCGAAGAATTCAAACGCCACAACAGGCGCTGCCAGGGCGTAGCTACCCGGAACCACGTTACCCTGCGCCTGCCACCCGAAAAGCAGCACTTCTGGTCGCCTCAATTGGATTTGGAATTGGAAGAAAAAGACGATGGCACCGTAGTCCGCGGGCGCTATGGCCCCAAACCCTCTGTCTGGACGCTCTTTATGTTTGGCTATGGTCTCGCCGGCTTTGGCTGGATGATTTTTTTAATCCTGGGCATGTCCGAGTGGATGATCCAAAAACAGCCGGGGAAAATCTTGTGGTCTTTTGGCTTCCTCGGCCTCGGCGTATTGCTCTTTTTTGCCGCTCAGGCAGGTAAAGCCCTGAGCAGGGACGATATGCGCGAGTTGGATGAATTTATCCGCGAAGCTTTGCGGCACTAAAAGCAAAGGGCGCTACAAATTCGTTAAAATTTTTTCCCTTAAAGCCTCCGCGTCCAGCTCGAGCTCGGGCTTAAATGCCTTTCCCGTGAGTTGCTCATAGAGGCCGATGTAGCGATTGGAGATTTCTTCGACCAACGCATCGGGCATTTCGGGCATCATTTGGCCCTCGAGGCCCTGAAAGCCGTGTTCCATGAGCCATTCGCGCACAAATTCCTTGGAGAGTTGTTTTTGCGGAGCGCCTTTTGCCTGGCGTTCTTCAAAGCCCTCGGCATAAAAATAGCGGGCGCTGTCGGGTGTATGCAATTCGTCTATGAGTGTGATTTGGCCATCGCCGTCCAGGCCAAACTCGTACTTGGCATCCACGAGGATCAGGCCCTGCTCGCGCGCCATTTGGCGTCCCCGTTCAAACAGGCGGCGGGTGTAATCTGCCAATTGTTCGTAGATCTCGGGGGAGACGATGCCCTGCCGGAGGATGTCTTCGGGAGAGATGTCTTCGTCATGCCCCTCTTCGGCCTTGGTCGCCGGTGTGATGATGGGTTCGGGAAAGGGGTCGTGTTCTTTCATGCCTTCCGGCAAATGCTGCCCGCAGAGCAGACGCTTACCGCTGCGGTAAACCCTCCAGGCATGACCCGTGAGATGCCCTCTGATGACCATCTCGAGCTTGATGGGCTCACAGTACCGCCCGATAGAGACATTGGAATGCGGAACGGCCTGTAGCCAGTTGGGACAAATATCCGCAGTGGCTTGCAGGAAATGCGCCGCAAGCAGATTGAGTACCTGCCCTTTAAAGGGAATCAGGCGGGGTAGGATGTGGTCAAAGGCCGAAATGCGATCGCTGACGATGACCACGAGACGGTCGTTTTTCAGGCGATACACTTCGCGTACTTTTCCGCGGTAAAAGGAAATCTGCCCGGGTAGTTCCAATTGGGTTTGGTCGAGCGTGGGAAGAGAGGTCATGGCGTTATCGCTTGAGTTCTAATGGTTTATTGATTTTGTTGTTCGGGCGTTTCATCCTCGCCTTCCTCCTCCTGCAGTTGTTTTTTGCTTTGTTGGTCGTCGGGCATTTCAGAAGGCGTATCTGTGGTTGTGTTTGCACTGTGAAAGTTGTTTAGCAACTCAGGCGTAA
The DNA here is from genome assembly GCA_027030635.1 of Saprospiraceae bacterium. GTDB lineage: Bacteria > Bacteroidota > Bacteroidia > Chitinophagales > Saprospiraceae > WGBN01. The sequence continues at coordinate 5,329 of JALVES010000164.1, forward strand.
TCCAGCGGTAGGTTTTTCCCTGGCCGGCAGGCGAAGCGAGGATGGCTATGAAAGGCAGGAAGAGCGCAAAGAGCAATCCCCAGGCCCATTTGTCTTTGCTGAGCAAGAGTTTTTCACCGAGGCGTTCCCAGAAGGCAGCCATGCTGCCCAGCATCCAGAGGATGAGGGGAGCGCTGACCAGCAGAGGCAAAGCCCGCAGGCTGTTGATTTTGCTGAAAAGCAGGGCTTCCTCACCGGAGGCGTTTAGCTTGAGAGCCCGATAAATCTGAAAAACAAATAGCAGCACAAAAAAAACGGCGGACAAAATGCGCAGAGGTTTTTGAAACTTCGGCAGGGGAGCCAGGATGAGCAGGACAATTCCCCAGATTAGCCATTCACCTGTCGGAGAAAGCCAAAGCCCCCAGGGGATGTCCGGAGAAAGAGTCGCCAGCAATACCGGCGCTGTGAGCAGGGTGGAGAGCAGGAAAAACAACATCCAAAACATGCGGGCATGCACGTGCGGGCGGCTGGTGTGCAGCAGCAGCCTGCCCGCTGTTTTGCCATAGACATACAGCAGACCGAGAGCGCTGAGGTAAACTGCCGTCTCCCAGCCTTTGGCAATCACTTCCGAGGGAAAGCGCAAAGCATCCGGCTGACTGCAAAAATCCGGCGCTTTCAGGCAGGGTGAAAGCCAGAGCGCAGCCGTTTCTGTGCCCATGAGCAGCAGCGTAAAAAAAAGCACCGGCGAGGCTTTAACTGCAAGCGCCTCCTCTCCACTGACCAGAAGGCCGAACAGAAAATACGCATAAGGCAGCAAGCCGGCAAGAGGCAGCCAGCGCGGAGCAAAGCCGTGTTGTGCGAAAAAGAGCGACAGCATCAACAGGAAAAAGGCGTTTGCCTCATGGGAAAGGCGCTCCGACACTTCTGAATCCTGCCCGAGATACCGACTTAAGCGGCCGTTCAGAATGCTCAACAAAAAAACGAAGGTAGCGGCCGAAATGCCGGTCAGAGGGGACCAGGCAAGCAAATCGGGCAGAAACAAGACGAGCAGCAGGCGTCCCGTGATAAGGGCATTGTACCTGGTGATGAGCAGATCGCGGCGATTCAGATCTGCCAACACGTAGTAAATGGCAAAGGAAAAGGCCGCAGCAGCCTGAAGCATGGAGAAATCTCCTTTCGACCAGGCAGAGATGCCCACTGCCAGCATGAGCGAGGCGTGAATGAGCATCCACTGTTGTGTTTTTTCCTGCATGCTCAGTTCGCCGACTCTTGTTCGCATTTCTCGCCGGCCTGGCTGCCGCATACGGGGCAGGCGCCGCCGGTTTTCTCTCTGATCATCGGGTTGTTGGTGGCGCAGGTGCCGCGAAATTCATTACCGGTAAAAATGTGCCGGATGTTGATGAGGGCAAAGGCCAGTGCAAAGGTGACGAAGATGATGCCAAAGACATAGAGGAAGGCCATGGTAGTGTTTGTTTAGGTTTGGAAGACCGGATGCCCAGGTGTTTTTTGCACATCCGGATTCACATTGCAAAGGTAGGTGTTTTCACTCGGTTTTCAGTCGGGCAATGAGGGTTAGTTCCCTTTCAGAAGGCACGGCATCTATGGTGATACTGATGCCCTGCTGCACTTCGAGCGGGCGCCCCCGATGAAACTCCTGCCGATGGGCGCTTATCGTTTGCGCCCAGGCTGAAAAAGGCTGATAGCCCGGTCCCAGCAGAGAAAGCCTGTGAAACTGGGCTGCCGTCAATTGTACCAGTTCGGGAAATGCGGGTGAAGCTCCGGCAGGCGCAGGGATGGTAAAGCGAAATTCCTGCTCCGTACTGTGGCAGTTGCTTTGCCACAATTCGAGTGCAAAACTGTCTTCCAATACCAGTGTTTCTAAGGCTTCGCCCTCTTTGTTGAGGCGAAAAGAGTGCGAGAGCACGCGCGGAATGTCCGGCTGAAAAATGGCCACAGGCTGATTTCCCTCACAGGATGTTTCATCCTGGCAGGCGCTGAGCATCAGCGGAAAAAGCAGTAAAAAAGACAGGCGCATGGTGGAGTTTATCTTGGCGAAAACGGATTTTGGCGATGAGTGTCATCTATGTAGTAAATAAATTCTCCTGCCAAAAGTTTTTTATTCTTGCAAAACTTTTAGCTTTGCCGTGTCCTTTGAATAAAAACCAAAACTTACTGCTGTGACTACGGTAACCAAATCCATCAAGCAGCGCGTAGAGACTTTCATGCAAGGCCTCAAAGAGCGCAACCCCAACCAACCCCAATTTCATCAGGCCGTACACGAATTTGTCGAAGCTGTCATGCCTTACATCGAAAAGCACCCCAAGTACCAGGGGCACAAACTCTTAGAACGCATGACGGAACCCGATCGCATCCTGCAATTTCGCGTTACCTGGGTAGATGACCAGGGCGAAATCCAGGTCAACAAGGGCTATCGCGTCGAGTTCAACAACGCCATTGGCCCCTACAAAGGCGGCCTGAGGTTTCACCCTTCAGTGAATCTCAGTATCCTGAAGTTTTTGGGCTTTGAACAAATTTTCAAGAACAGCCTGACGACGCTGCCTATGGGCGGTGGCAAGGGCGGTTCGGATTTTGACCCCAAAGGCAAATCGGATGGCGAAGTGATGCGCTTTTGCCAAAACTTCATGCAGGAGTTGTTCCGCCACATTGGCCCGGATACCGATGTGCCGGCCGGCGACATTGGCGTGGGAGGGCGTGAAATCGGCTATCTCTTTGGCATGTACAAGAAATTGACAAACACCTATTCCGGCGTACTCACGGGCAAAGGCATGAGCTATGGAGGCAGTCTGATACGCCCCGAGGCTACGGGCTATGGAACAGTGTATTTTATGGAAGAAATGCTCCACGCAAGTGGCGATGAGGATGGTATTCGCGGCAAGCGCTGCATCATCTCGGGTTCGGGGAATGTAGCACAGTACACAGCAGAGAAGATCTTGCAACTCGGAGGTACCGTACACACCTTGTCCGATTCCTCCGGCGTCGTCTATGACAAAGACGGCATTGATTTTGAAAAACTGGAGTGGGTTAAAAAACTCAAGAACGAGCGTCGTGGTCGCATTCGAGAATTTGCCGAGGCCTACAACCTCATCTATGTAGAAGGCGGCAAACCCTGGGACATCGCCTGCGACCTGGCTTTTGCCTGCGCTACAGAAAACGAACTCGACAAGGGCGATGCCGAAACCCTGATCGCCAACGGCTGCAAAGGCGTAGCCGAAGGCGCTAACATGCCCTCTACGCCGGGAGCTATTCAGGTCTTCCAGCAGCACAAAATACTCTATGCTCCGGGTAAGGCCTCCAATGCAGGAGGGGTGGCAACCTCCGGCCTGGAAATGAGCCAAAACAGCCTGCGCCTGAACTGGAGCCGCGAAGAAGTGGACCAACGCCTGCACGGAATCATGAAAAATATACACGAGAAGTGCGTGCGCTACGGCCGTACCGAAGATGGCTGGATTGATTACGTGAAAGGTGCCAACATCGCCGGCTTTGTCAAAATTGCCGATGCCATGTTGGAGCAAGGCGTCGTCTGATAAAACTACAAGGCAGAGAGAGCCTTGCTCTCTCTGCCCAATCTTTAATATTTACTATGCGAGAAATACAATTGAGAGAGGCCCTGCGCGAGGCCATGACAGAAGAGATGCATCGCGACCCCAACGTCTTTTTGATGGGGGAGGAGGTCGCCAAGTACAACGGCGCTTACAAAGTCAGCAAAGGCATGTTGGAGGAGTTCGGCCCTGAGCGCGTCAGGGATACTCCCATAGCCGAGTTGGGCTTTGCCGCCATAGGCGTAGGCGCTGCCATGAATGGCCTGCGCCCCATTGTAGAATTTATGACCTGGAATTTTGCCGTCCTGGCTTTCGATCAGATCGTCAACCACGCCGCCAAGGTACACAGCATGTCGGCAGGAGAATTTACCTGCCCCATCGTCTTTCGGGGAGCTACCGGCGTGGCAGGACAGTTGGGCCAGCAGCACTCCCAGACTTTTGAGAGTTGGATGGCGAATGTCCCGGGCTTAAAGGTCATTTCCTGCATAGACCCGGCCGATGCCAAAGGCCTGCTCAAATCGGCCATACGCGATGACAATCCGGTTTGCTTCATGGAATCGGAAATCATGTACAACCACAAAGGCCCCGTGCCCGAAGAGGAATACCTCGTACCCATAGGCGAAGCTACTGTGCGCAGAGCCGGAACAGATGTAACTCTGGTTTCCTTCAACAAAATGGTACTGACGGCTCTGGAAGCTGCCGAAGAGCTGGCCAAAGAAGGCATCTCCGCCGAAGTCATAGACTTGCGCACCATCCGCCCGCTGGATTTCGAGACCGTCGTTCGCTCTGTCAAAAAGACCAATCGCCTCGTCGCCATAGACGAATCCTGGCCCTTTGCCGGCGTTTCTGCAGAGGTCGCTTATGAGGTGCAGAAATACGCTTTCGACTACCTCGACGCGCCCGTCTTGCGCGTCAACGGCGCCGATGCCTCCGTGCCTTATGCAGCATCCCTGGTAGAAGCCTGGATGCCCAATCCGGAGAAAATCGTGAAAGCCGTCAAAGAAGTGGCCTACGTTTGATTGTGTTATGTTGAAGCAGCAAAAAACCATGCTCAAAGTAAATCTTCGCACACCTTCACCTCAAGCCTGGTTAAAGGCCGTGCTCTCTGATTTTGACAGCTTTCTGCAAGACCATGCCGACTGCGAGCGCAAGGCTTCGGCCATGGCGCTCAGTTTTGTCGCCAAATATCACGACCGCAAGGCCATTATCCCCCAATTGATTGACCTGGGCGTAGAGGAATTGGAACACTTCCGGGAAGTCTATGCCGAAATGGAAAAACGCGGCATCCCCCTGCCTGCTTCCATGGGGAAAGACCCTTATCTCGATGCCCTCCTCAAACACTGCCGCACAGGCCGCGAGCAGCGCTTCCTGGACCGCCTCCTCATAGCCGCCATCGTCGAACAACGCGGAGCCGAACGCTTCCGCATGGTAGCCGAAAATGTCCCGGACCCCGACATGCAAAAATTCTACAAACACTTCTGGACCTCAGAGGCCAAACACGGCGTCCTCTTCCTTCGCCTTGCGGCAAATTATTTCTCCGATGAAGAAATCCTCCATCGCCTCCATTGGTGGGAAGAACAGGAAGCAGAAATTATCCAAAACCTCCCGCCAAGAGCCGCCCTCCACTAATCCCCCTAAAACGCGATGCGCAGCGAGCGCAAAATCACATTAGGGCCGCAGGCCCCACATTAGACGCGAAGCGTCCACATTAGAACGCGCAGCGTTCCACATTTGCCCACTCCTCCTTTTTCCCTATCTTTGCCCCCCACACATCATGGATCGACAAAAAACTAAGACATGAAAATACTCGTTTGCATCAGCCGCGTGCCCGATACGGAGGCGCGCGTGGCTTTCACGGCTGACGGCTCGGCTTTTGACGAAAGCGGAGTCAACTTCATCATGAATCCCTATGATGAGTGGTATGCTTTGGTGCGTGCCCTGGAGTTGAAAGAGACTTTTGGCGGGACGGTAGTGGTTGCCCATGTAGGCACTTCAGTATCCGACCCCGTCATTCGCAAAGCTTTGGCCATTGGGGCCGATGAAGCGGTGCGTATTGATGCCGAGCCAAAGTCGGCTGATTTCACGGCGCGGCAGTTGGCGGCTTTCGCCAAACCGGAAAACTTCGACTTGATTCTCTGCGGCAAAGAGACCATAGACTACAACGGAGCCGAAGTGCCTGCCATGCTGGCTGAGCTCCTGGATTTGCCCTTTGTCTCGCATGCCGAAAGCCTGGAGCTCGAAGGGAATGAATACAGCCTGAAGCGCCCGATTGCCGGAGGTGTTGAAGAGGTGAAATTGGAAGGGCCACTGGTTGTGAGTGCAGCCAAAGGTATGGCCGAGCAGCGCATTCCCAATATGCGCGGCATTATGATGGCCAAGCGTAAACCGCTGAAGGTCATCCCTGCTGCCGAAGGCGTTGAATCCAAAACGGCTTTTGTCCATTTTGAACTGCCGCCCAAGAAGAAGGCCGTTACCCTGATAGACCCCGAGAATATGGAGGAACTGGTGCGCCTTCTGCACGAAGAAGCGAAAGTGATTTGATTTTTTGAACCGAAACGCCTGTTCAAGGCGTGTTAAAATAATGCAATATGTCAGTTTTGGTTTTTGCTGAAATTCAGGACGGCCTTTTTAAGAAGACGACAAAAGAAGCCGTTACTTATGGCCGCAAAGTGGCCGATATGCTGGGTGTGGAATGCCACGCGCTGGCTTTGGGCGCAGAAATGCCTGCTGATGCAGGAAAATTGGGCTTGCACGGGGCCGCAAAAATATTTGGCGTAAGCCATGAATCTCTTAAAGATTTTGACAGCAAAGTTTATGCCCATGCCATAGCCGCTGCAGCAGAGCAAACGGGCGCAAAGGTGATCGTCTTGCCCTTCTCCAATCGCGGTAAAGCCCTGGGCGGCCGGATCGCCATGCGCCTGAACGCAGCCCTGGGCTCGGGCGTCAACAGCCTGCCCGATTTGTCCGATGGCTTTCAGGTGAAAAAACCCGTATTCTCGGGTAAGGCCATAGCTACAATCCGGTTGGATGCCGATGTCAAAGTACTCAGCCTGATGGGCAACTCCATAGCTCCGGAAGACAGTCTCGGCAGTGAAATTGCCCTCGAGCCCCTGTCAATTAGCCCGGAAACGCCTGCTGTGCGAGTAACACAGGTGGAAAAACAGGAAGGGGGCGTGCCCCTGCCCGAAGCCGAAATCGTCGTCTCCGGAGGCCGCGGCTTGAAGGGCCCGGAAAACTGGCATCTGATAGAAGATTTGGCGAAAGCCCTCGGCGCAGCAACCGCCTGCTCCCGCCCCGTGGCCGATTCCGGCTGGCGCCCCCATCACGAACACGTCGGCCAAACCGGCCTGGCCATTCGCCCCAATCTCTACATCGCCATAGGCATCTCAGGTGCCATCCAACACCTGGCCGGTGTCAACAACTCCAAAACCATCGTGGTCATCAACAAAGACCCCGAAGCCCCCTTCTTTAAAGCTGCTGATTATGGGGTGGTGGGGGATCTTTTTGAGGTGGTGCCGAGGTTGATTGAGGCGGTGAAGGCGCGGAGTGTCTAATGTGGAGCGCAAGCGTTCTAATGTGGACGCTTCGCGTCTAATGTGGAGCGCAAGCGCTCTAATGTGGACGCTTCGCGTCTAATGTGGAACGCAAGCGTTCTAATGTGGACGCTTCGCGTCTAATGTGGAACGCAAGCGT
>JALVES010000165.1 GCA_027030635.1 Saprospiraceae bacterium
GGACTTGAGTTTGGTGATTTACTTGTTGTTTTTGAGCTCGTTGAGGAAGCGTTCGAGTTCTTCCATGGTGTAGTAGAGCACTTCGCGGGCTTTGCTGCCTTCGGAGGGGCCCACGATGCCGAAGGCTTCGAGTTGGTCCATGATGCGGCCGGCGCGGTTGTAGCCGAGTTTGAGGCGGCGTTGGATCATGGAAGTCGAGCCGTGTTGGTTTTGAACGACGAGGCGGGCGGCCTCTTCGAAGAGCTCATCCAGGTCGGAGAGTTTAAAGCCTGAGCTGCCCTGGCTGTCTTCGTCGGCGGAGTATTCGGGCAGATAGTGGGGGTTGGGGAATCCCGGTTGTTCGTGGATGAACTCGATGACGCGTTCTACTTCGGGGGTATCCACGAAGGCCGATTGCAGGCGTTTGAGTTTGCCGTCTATGGACATGAGCATATCGCCCCGGCCGATGAGTTGGTCGGCACCACCGGTATCGAGTATGGTGCGTGAATCCACTTTGGAGGCCACTTTGTAGGCGATGCGAGCGGGGAAGTTGGCTTTGATGATGCCCGTGATGATGTTTACGGAGGGGCGCTGGGTGGCGATGATGAGGTGTATGCCCACGGCACGGGAGAGTTGTGCGAGGCGGCCGATGGGTTGTTCTATGTCGCGGCCTGCCGTCATGATGAGGTCGGCGAACTCGTCTATGACGAGCACGATGAAGGGCAGGAAGCGATGTCCTTTTTTGGGATTGAGTTTGCGGGCGATGAATTTGGTATTGTACTCCTGGATGTTTCGCGCATGGGCCTTTTTGAGCAGGTCGTAGCGCATGTCCATTTCGATGCAGAGGCTGTTGAGGGTATAGACCACCTTGTTGGTTTCGGTGGTGATGGGTTCTTCCTGGTCGGGCAGGAAGCTGAGGAAGTGTCGGTCGAGCTTGGCATAGGGGAAGAGCTCCACCTTTTTGGGGTCTATGAGCACCAGTTTCAACTGGGAGGGGTGCATTTTATAGAGCAGGGAGATGAGGATGGCGTTGATGCCCACGGATTTACCCTGGCCGGTGGCGCCGGCGATGAGCAGGTGGGGCATTTTGGCCAGGTCGGCGATGAATATTTCGTTGGAGATGGTTTTTCCGAGGGCTATGGGCAGGGCCATGCGGGCTTCCTGGAATTTTTCGGAGGCGATGATTTCTTTGAGGGAGACGATTTGTTTTTTCTTGTTGGGCACTTCGATACCGATGGTTCCGCGGCCCGGGATGGGGGCGATGATGCGGATGCCGAGGGCGGCGAGGCTGAGGGCGATGTCGTCTTCGAGGTTTTTGATGCGGGAGATGCGCACGCCCGGGGCGGGGACGATTTCATAGAGGGTAACGGTAGGCCCTACGGTTGCGCGGATTTTGGTAATTTCGATTTTGTAGTTGAGCAGGGTTTCGATGATCTGGTCTTTGTTGGCTTCCAGTTCTTTGCGGTCTATTTCGATTTTGTGGTCGGCATAGTTGTTGAGCAGGTCGAGGGTGGGGAATTTGTAATTGGCCAGATCGAGGGTGGGGTCGTAGGGGGGCAGTTCTTCTTCTTTTTGGAGGCCGGGGAAGTCTTCCTCTTCGTTGAGGAAAGAGGGTTTGTCTCCATCTTCCTGGATGATGAGCTCGGCGCCGTCTGAGGGCGCTTTGTTTCCGTGGCGGGCGGGCTCGTCATCGAGGGGCAATTCCAGTTGTTTTTCTTCTTTTTTGGGGTTGAGTTTTTTGAGGATTTCTTTTTGTTTTTCTTCCCGGGCTTTGAGGCGTTCTTCTTCGGCCAGGTCGTCGGGATGGCGTTGGCCCGGGCGCAAGGTTGTGGGTTTGGGTTCTTCGTCTCTGGCTTTGGGGGAGATTTGTTCTTTGGTTTTTTCTTCTTCTTTTTCCACCAAAGGTGGTCGTCTGCGGCCAAAGGCGATGGTGTCCCACCACAGGTGCATGTCTGTTTTAAAGTCTTCCCAAGAGGCAGTGCGGGGGTTGATTAGCCAGAAAAGCAGAAGGATGGGGATGAGTATGACTGCAATGACTGCCCCCATGATTCCCAGGGTGTTTCTCATCCACTTGGCGATGTTTTCGCCCAGGGCGCCGCCAAGGGGGAATGCCGTGTCGGGGATGAAAAGTTCCAGGGCGACGGAAAAATACAACATGGCCAACAGCCCGGTAATCACCAACAGGGAGCGGTTGCGAATGGGTTTTTCTGTAAAGAGATCTATGCCGTAAAGAGCGGCTACGGCAGCGAAGAAGAAAGAAGGTAAGCCAAACCCCCAATAGAAGAACATGTGCGAGATGATGGCTCCCAGCCGGCCCAGCCAATTGGCTACGTGGATGTCGCCGGCCAGCATGGTGGACCAAGAGTAATCCATGACCTTATCCTGGTCTTGCTTCCAGGTAAAGGTATAGGAGAAGAAGGCAAAAAACAGGTAAACAGCCAATGCTATCAGCAGGATGCCAAACAATTTGGGAATCCTCTTGTCTCGCAGGCCAACCGGCAGTTTTTCTTCTTTTTTTCGTTTTTTTGTCGCCATGAACTATGAGCTGTCAAACAACAAAGGTACACAAAACTACATAAACCATGAATGTATCCGCTGAAATCAGTTTTTATCCTTTGCAGGAAGAGTATGAGACACTTATTTTAGAGCTTATCGCCCGCTTTAAAACGCATGAAGGCCTGCTGGTGCGTACAAACAGCATGAGCACACAGCTTTTTGGCGACTGGGAAGTTGTGATGGGTGCTTTGCAACAGGAGTTGGGGGCTTCCTTTGCCCAAAAGCCCGACAGCGTGGCGGTGATCAAGCTGGCGGGTCTGGATTTGAGGTAGCGAGTTGCTGTAAGGCATTTTTCAGCATATCCAAAAACATTTCCACTTCTCTGAGGTGTGTGCGGAAGCTCAGCACGGCGAAGCGCAGCCAAAAGTTACCGTTGAGCATGGTGGAGGAGACGAAGATGCGCCCGTCCTGGTGCAACAGCGCCAGCAGTTGGCGATTGAAGTCGTTGATGTTTCCGGTGGCCGGCCGATAGCGGTAGAGGGCTACGGAGAGTTGTGGCTCGGGACCCGTTTCGAAGCCCAGTTTGGCCACTTCGCGTTGGAAGTATTGCGCCAGCAGGTATTTTTCGCGTATGGCGGCTTTGAAGCGTTGCAGGCCGTTGAGTTGCAGGCTCATCCAGAGGCGCAGTCCGCGGAAATGCTTGGTGAGTTCGGGCGAGAGTTCGGCGGGGTCCCAAAGTGAGAGGTCCGTTTTTACGGCATCTTGCATGTAGTTGGCCTTGTAGCGATGGGCGCGATGCAGGGCTTCCGTGTCTTTGATGAGTACGGCGCCGAGTCCATAAGCGAGGAAGAGCCCTTTGTGTGGGTCTATGGTGATGCTGTCGGCGCGTTCTATGCCGCGGAAGCGGTCTTTGAGCTCGTCCACGAGGATGAAGAAGCCTCCATAGGCGGCGTCTATATGATACCACATTTGGTGTTCTTCGGCCAGGTTGGCGAGTTCGTTGAGGGGGTCTATGGCGCCTGTGTCGGTGGTGCCCGCGGCGGCGATGAGCATGAAGGGGCGCAGGTTTTTGGATCGGTCTTTTTCGATTTGCTTCCGCAAATGCGAGGGCGACATGCGGAAGTTTTCGT
>JALVES010000166.1 GCA_027030635.1 Saprospiraceae bacterium
GTTCCAGACCCGGAGCGGGAATGAAACCACCCTGGGCACCATCCGAGCCATTCACATAATTGGCTTCGCCTACCGGAGTGAAGATGCTGATGGTGTAGCTGTGGCAATTGTCCGTTACCTGCGGAGCAGGCAGATAGCCGGTGGACTTACAGGGCTGCGGGTGAGCAGCGGGGACGTTAGCCGACACCGTGAAGGGCTCCATATATACCTCAGGAGCCTCTTCATCCACAATCTTGATGATCTGGACGTTGTCTTCGCCGGCAGCATTCTCCAAAACAACGTCTCCGGAGCACCAGTCCAAAACCGTCCAGGTACGGACGATCTTGAAGGCAGAGCCACAGGTTTCGATAACAGCATCTGCGTAAGTAGCGCCATACATACAAGCCTCTGCATCGGGAGTGGGAATGCCCGAGCCCGTATTGGCAAGCACGGAAGCACTGGTGATGCCGGTGGCATCCGTCATCTGGCCCAATACTTCCAGAGCCGCCACCGAAGCGTGTAACGGAGCGGCATCCGTAATGTTGGGATAATCGGCATACTGCGAGCAAGACCACTTGATGTCGTTGGGGAAGTCCACATCGAGGCGCTCAATGATGATGGTCTGATAGCAGATGTCGGACTCATTGCCATAATCGTCTATGGCTACGAAGCCGCGCATGACTACGGTCTGATTGTCGTCGCAAATATCTGTATCCACATAGTACTCATCCACGATATTCACATCGGGAGGTGTTGCGCAGTTGTCGTAAACCGGCGGGAAGGGGACGTTGTTGAAGTCATCGGCGCAGGAGATGGTTACGGTATAGCATTCGATAACCGGAGCGAGTTTGTCTTCTACAGTCAGGCTTCCCCAGCAGCTGTTGCCGGTATCGGGATCGGTTACTTTCACGGTATGGGTGCCGCCTATGTCGCTGCAGCAGACGATGTCGTCTTCGCCGTCTATTTCGACGATGTAGTCGTCATAGCAGCCGTAGGGGCCTCCTTCGAGTACCATATCGGCGCCAATGGTGCTGCAACCGGAGGCATCCAGAGATACCTGTACCATATCGTTGCAGGCCAGGGTTGAAGTGGGGTTGGCGTATTCGTTGACGGTGATGTTGAAGGAGCAGTCGGCGCCGTTGCCGAACATATCCTCGGCATGGAAGCTGAGGTCATAGCTGCCGATGTAGAAGTCATCACCTGAGCTGAGGCCGGTGGCATCGGTCTGTGTGATGACGGGATTGGGGTCGCAATCATCTGTGGCCGTTACATCGAACAAGACGATGGCCGAGCAGGCACCCGGGTCCAGATTGACGGTGATGTCGGCAGGGCAGGTGATGACGGGGGTCGTTATGTCTTCTATGGTGATGGTTACGCTATGGGTTGCGTTGTCACAACCCGGAGCAACAGCCGGTGGTGTATAAGTACCTATGGGCATAGGCGAAGCAGCGCCTGCATTGGTGGTCTCTCCATCCAGGGCATCGGGACCGCTAAAAAACCACTGGAACAATTCGAAGACAGGCCCATTGGGACCTCCGCTTTCGCGATAGGCCCAGCCATCTTTGTACTCCCAAGGCTGGCCTGTGCCATCGGTATTGATGTCTCCAAAGACGTCAATGACCGTGCCGTTGCAGAACAGTTCTATGGCATCATCTCCATTGATTAAGAGGGCATCTGTGGTATAATCAGGAGCAAAACCGAAGAAGGACTGAAAGGCCGCTTCTTCAGAGGCCACATAGAGGAAAGTGCCGGCAGAGACAGATACTGCCGGGAAGGTAAATTCTTCGCCATCCGAGCCGCCGCCGTTGTTGGCTGATCCCAAGCCATAGGCGCTCAAATCGGGGATGTCGCGCAAGACATAAAGCTCAACGGCTTTGGGTACGCCTCCCGAGAGCGGGCCGTCAATGGCACCGGTGAGTACCATGTTGCCACAGCCGGAAACATCGTTGGTGATGGTATAAGTGCCCTGGTCCGTGCCATTCAGGTCAATGGCGCCGGTTTGGGGGTCCAGGTTCAAGGTAGGACCACCTGCGTTTACGGTGTAGGAATACAATCCATCCGTACCCGTTGTATGACTCAAAACGGGATTGGGGCCATTGGGGCAATAGGTGTCTGCATCATAGCTGAACTCAGCATCGGGTTCTTCGAGGAAGGTGATGGATACCTCATCGGTGGCATCTGCACAGGGGGCAGTGCCGGGTACGGTCCAGCTAAGTGTTACCGTAGTGCCAATTTCAGAAGCATCAGGCGTATAGGTAGCCTGAGGGTCGTTTACATCGCTGAAGCTTCCCGCTCCACCTGACCAGGAAGCTCCCGCTGCCGGCAAAGCATTTAGGGAAACAGCTGCAGCGCCACAGCTCACCACGCTAAAACCTGCAGAAGCATCAGGTGCTGCCTGAATGGTGATGGTTTGCGTACAGGTATAAGTGGTGGGCGTACCTCCGCCACAAGTATAAGTACCCAGCGGCCAGGGCGTAGCAGCCGTAGCATTGCTGGTCTCTCCATCTAAGGCATCGGGCCCGCTAAAAGTCCAGTTGCCAAGGACAAAAGTAGAGCCGTCAGGCCCGGTATTGCTCACGCGATAAGCCCAGCCGTCTTTGTACTCCCAAGGTTGGCCGGTACCGTCTGTATTGATGTCGCCAAAAACATCTATGACAGCACCGTTGAAGAACAGTTCTATGGCATCATCGCCATTGACTGCGGCAGCCGTGCTCGTATAATCCGGTGCAAAGCCAAAGAAAGCCGTGAAATTGGTCGTTTCCGTGGCTACATAAATATAACTGCCGGCCGTAGCGGCTACAGCAGGAAAAGTAAATTCCTGCCCGTCCGAGCCGCCGCCGTTGTTGGCAGAGCCGAAGCCGTATAAACTCAAATCGGGGATGTCATTGGCCACATAAAATTCAATGGCCTTGGGCGTGCCACCGCTGAGCGGGCCATCCAATACCCCTGTAAGGATTAAATCGTTGGCAGCAGTACAGCCTCCCGGATTTACCGTTACGGTATTGGTTACATCATAAGTACCCGGGTCGCTGGCTGAGACATCCACAGCGCCCGTATTCGTATTTAAAGCCAGGGTGGGGCCTCCTGAGGTCGCCACATAAGAATAAGTGCCATCGCTACCGGTAGTATGGGTTACCGTGGCATCAGCCCCGTTTTGGCAGTAGTCTGCAGCATCATAGGCGAACTCCGCTTCTGTATCACAGCCCATAGTGGCAATGGGATCAAAAGTGATGCTCCAGGAATTTAATGTGCCGGAATCTAAATAAGCATCATCTGTAATCCTCAACGTCCAAGTACCGTTTACGGATACACCGGCAAAGGCAGCAGCAAAAGTGCCGCCCTCCGGCTCAAAAGTGCCTGTAAAAGGAGCTGAAGCTGCCGTAATGTCAGCGCCTCCATCCTGAAAAACGGTATTGGTATAATTGTCGCCTGAACTACCATTATCGGTAGTCAGCTCCAACATGGTCATACCATCAGGAGCAATGAGGAAGATGTCCAAATCGGAATCAAAGGTATGGGTAATATCCAGCGTCAGGTTGTTGATGTTGAAATTCGTGCCAATCGTACCTGTCAGAGGCACATTCACTGTAAAATCAGTAGTAGCATCATCCGCAATCGGCCCGGT
>JALVES010000167.1 GCA_027030635.1 Saprospiraceae bacterium
GCCGGCTCGGGGGTCTTCCTTACGTCAGCTCCCCGATCCTAACGGACAACCGACAACCGACAACAGACAACTGTTCAAATCAGGCCGGCTCGGGGGTCTTCCTTCGTCAGCTCCCCGATCCTAACAGACAACGGACAACGGACAACAGACAACGGACAACCGACAACAGACAACCGACAACCGACAACCCTCACACATGCCTTTCCGCATGGTAAGAGGATCTGACGAGGGGGCTGCTTTCTACCATATCGAAGCCTTTTTGGAGGCCGATTTCGCGGTATTTTTCGAATTGGTCGGGGTGGATGAATTCGGCTACGGCTACGTGCATGGGGGTGGGTTGGAGGTATTGGCCGATGGTGAGGACGTCGCAGCCGTGTTGCAGGAGGTCGTCCATGAGTTGCAGGACTTCATCTTCGGTTTCTCCGAGGCCGACCATGATGCCGGACTTGGTGCGTTTGCCGAAGGCTTTGGTGCGTTTGATTTGTTCGAGGCTGCGTTCGTATTTGGCTTGGGGGCGGATTTTGCGGGAGAGGCGCTTGACGGTTTCCATGTTGTGGGAGACGACTTCCTGGCCGGCGCTGATCATGCGTTCTAAGGCCCACCAGGTGGCGCGTACATCGGGGATGAGGGTTTCTATGGTGGTATTGGGGCTGAGTTCTTTGATGGCTCTGACGGTTTGGTACCAGATTTCGGCGCCTTTGTCTTTGAGTTCGTCGCGGTTGACGGAGGTGAGCACGGCGTGTTTGACCTGCATGAGGTGGATGGCTTCGGCTACGCGGCGGGGTTCGTCTTCGTCGTATTCGGTGGGGCGGCCTGTTTTTACGGCGCAGAAGGAGCAGGAGCGGGTACAGACGTTGCCGAGGATCATGAAGGTGGCTGTTCCGGCACCCCAGCATTCGCCCATGTTGGGGCAGTTGCCACTTTGGCAGATGGTGTGGAGTTGGTATTGGTCCACGAGGCTGCGCACGCGGCGATAGTCTTCGCCTATGGGCAGTTTTACGCGCAGCCAGTCCGGTTTTCGGGGGCGCGCTTTTTTGATGATGGGGAGCTCGTGCATTACTTTCGTTTTCCGAGCTGCAAATTTATGAAAAGGTTTAGGAAGAAAGGCCTGTTGGGGTCGTTTTCTACGGGGATGAGTATGGGTATCTTTTTGGGGAAGGCATCGAGCATGATGCCCATTTCGAGCGCGCGCAGCAGTTCGTCCTGGCTGCCCCACTCTAAGTGCAGGGCTGTTTGGATTTGGAGCCCCGGGATGAAGCGCATTTCGGAGGCGCCTTTGAAGAGGCCCGAGGCGCCGAGGATTTTCCAGGGGCTGAGGAAATCACTGCGGGTTTCTTCGGAATAGCGCACGGTGATGATGACGGGCCGGTTGCCCGTTTCGTTGGTGAAGATGTCTATGTAATAGGGCTTGAGCAGTCCGATAACGGGGCCTGCTTCGTAAGAGATGCCCACCCGCACGCCTTTTTTGCGGGCGCGTTCGGAGAAGTAGCGCTTTTGGCCCATGCCGACGCGCAGGGCGAAAAAGGCATTTTGCTTGCCGTAAATAAAGGAGGAAGAAGGCGGCCCGTTGAGGAAATTGCGGTTGATGTTGTAGCGGTTTTCCTTGGGGTGCTTCAGTTCGCCTATGCCGAAGTGTATGAAGCGGGTTTTGTAGTAAGTTCTGATTTTCCCGATGTTGTAGCCCAGGGCAAATAAGCCGTTGGTGTGTACGCGAAAATCAAAGGAAGTTTCTTTGTCGTAGAGAATGCCTTTTTCGGGTTCAATGGGGGAAAAGGGTTGGAGGTGTTGCTGGGCGAGGGCATTTGCCGAAAGGCAAAGAAAAAAAAGGGCAATATGAATGGGCAGTTTCATGACATTGGGATATCAGGTTAGATTCTCCAGCATGGCGCTGGTTTCTTTTCGGTCAGATTCGTCTTCCTCCCGGGCTTTTTTAAAGGCTTCTTCAGCGCCTTTTTTGTCGCCCATTTTTTCGAGTACTGTTCCGTAGTTGTGCCAGGTTTGGGGCAGGTCTTTGATGTTGGAATTTCCTTGTTCGAATTTTCTGTTGACGAAGGCTTTGAATTCTTTGGCGGCTTCTTCCCAGCGTTGGAGTTTCATGAGGCACTCTCCTTTGAGGCGCTTGGCTTTCCAGAAGAGCGGTTGGTGGGGGATGGAAAAGGTGTGCGCCTGGGTAAATGCCTCGACGGCCTTGTCCCACTCCTTTTGTGCGAGGTGTATGGAACCGATGCCGAAGTATGCGCCCGGGTTGCGGGGATAGATGCCTACGCTTTTGTTGAAGTCGTAGAGGGCATCGGCATATTTTTTAAGAGTGATGTTGGTGTAGCCGCGGCGTTCATAGGCCATGGCATGGCGTTCGAACTTTTCGATGGCTTTGGAGTAGGCTGCCCGAGCTTCTTTTTCTTTGCCTTTTTCTTCGAGTTGGCGGCCTTGTTGATAGGCCTGGATGGCATCGCGATCGCCTTTGGGTTCGATAAAGACTTCTTCGAGTTTTTTGCCCTGTTGGGTGCGCCAGGCGAGAATTTCTCCCGAGATGGCGTAATCGGCGATGAAGCGCAGCAGGTGGATGGTGTTGCTCCAGTTGCGCAGGTTGCTTTCCATGACTTTGCGGGGCAGGTCGAAGCAGAGTTTTTCTTCATGGAAATGGTCTTCTGCTTTGAGCAGAACCTGATTGCGGTAGTGTACCTCGGCGCGTTCTTCGTACATGGTACATACGCGTTGAAAGGTTCGCTCGTTGGCAAACTCAAGACGACCGGCAAAGATGACTTTAAACGACTCCATAGTGTGTTCGGCAAAGGTGTTCGTACTTTAATCTACAAATATCGAAAAAAAAACTTAAACAAACAACTGTTTGGCCGTTTTGAAGCTATTTTTTAGAAATTTGGTGGGTTATCAGGCATTTTTTGAGCATGGGGTGGTGGGTGATGTAGTATCTCATGCGTACACCCTGGCCTTCGCTGAAGTGCGTCATACAGCGCGGATGGGTGTAGGACATGATGTTGTGGAGGTCGGGCTGCATTTCCTGGCCCTCGCTGTCGAGGGCATGTCCCGACCAGGTACAATTTGCTCCATCCACTTCGAGAAAAAGACCCGGGTCGGCCGGTGTGTCGCAGACGAAGTCTCCGCATTCGAGGCAGTTGCTGCGGTTGACGAGCTCCTCGCAGCCGCCCTGCTCCATGGCGTGGTGGGTGTGGAAGAGGCCGAGGCAGTGCCCCATTTCGTGGGAGATGGCTGAGGTGCGGCGATAGATGAGTTTGGGGTCTTCAATGCAGCGTCCTACGACGAAAAAGGCAGCGGCGGGGATGGTGTACACCATACCCCCGCCGGCCGTCGAATGCCCCGGGTGATCGGGAAATAAATAGATGTCAATCCCGTCTTCGTGAGGATTGTTGTTGAATACAGCTGCCGTGCCGTTGGCATCTTCGAACAGCGTTTGTTCGTCTATGTAAAAAATCTCCTCCTCCGGTTCGAAAAAGATGTCGAAGGGGCGGAAGTCTTTTTCCAGAATGCTGAGGCTCTCTGCTATTTGAGCAGGTGTCAGTCCGCCTTCTCCGTTCCCGTCGCGTATGATGTGCAGATAGACGCGCAGGTGCAAAGGGCCCCGGTAGAGCCGCTGTTCGGCTGTGGGCGTCGGCAACAGAGGTTCTGCTATACGAGGCTGCCCCATGCAAAAGTTAGAGGGGTCTTGTTGCTGCTTGCAACTTTCCCACCCTGCGCGGTGAACAGCGGTGAAAAGAAAAAGAAAAAAGGGCGCCACAGTCAGCAGGAAAATGCTCGTAGTCTTCATAGCTTTTGGCGCAAAGGTAGGCCGGGTGGTGAGCCCGGAAAAGGACAGTTTGAGGGATTTTTTTACTTTGATTGTTGTTTAGTGTTGAGCGTTTAGCGTTTAGCGTTGGGAGCTTGTTGAGTTGTACTACTTGAATGGTCAACAACATGTAAGTTGCCGATACTATATTGTGCTGCAGGAGAAGTTAACACGACTTAATAAACCCTAAACCCTAAACGCTAAACGCTAAACGCTAAACATTACTCATTCAACGCTCCCCATATCCTGAAGAGCAGGTAGCCCCCCATAGCTGTGATGACTGTAGCCGCCAGGGCGGGAATGGTTCTTCCATAAATCCAATAGCCGGTGCCAAAGAGGGCGGCATAGACCGTGAAGCAGCCGACGAACATGCCGCTGAGCTCGAGGGCGAAGCTGCCGGTTTTCAGGTGTTCGTCCCTGATGATGCCGCTTCTCAGGCCTGCCCTGATGATGGGCTGCCAACCCCAGGGGTGAGGACGTACCCGCTTAAAGAAGCGTATCAGTTGCTCTGTGGGAGGCGTGTGTGTGAAGAGTGTTACACCCACCCAGGTCAGGGTGGTGAGGCCTACACCATAGAGGAGCTTCCAGTGGTCTTCCATGTCTTCGGGGCCCCACTTGTGGAGATAAAGTGCGACGAGGAAAGAGGCCACCATGGCGGTAATTTCGCTAAAGGCGTTGATGCGCCACCAAAACCAGCGCAGGATGAAGAGCAGGCCGGTGCCGGCGCCGATTTGCAGCAGGATTTGGAAGGATTGCAGGGCGTTGTTCAACAATGCGTGGGCGATGAGAGCCGATAAGGCCAGCAGCAGCAGGGTGCTGATGCGCCCCACTATGACCAACTCCCGATTAGACGCATAGGGCTGGATAAAGCGGTGCCAAAGATCATACGCCACATAGGAGGAACCCCAGTTGAGGTGAGTGGAAATGGTGGACATAAAAGCGGCCAGCAGAGAAGCCACCACCAATCCTATCAGGCCTTTCGGCAAATGCGTGAGCATGGCGGGATAGGCCATGTCGTGCCCGATCTTGCTCTCGATCATGTTGGGGAAGGCTTCATGCAGCGAGCTCAGATCGGGATACATGACCAGCGAGCAAAAGGCAATGATGATCCAGGGCCAGGGGCGCAGGGCGTAGTGGGCGATGTTGAAAAAGAGGGTGGCGCCCATGGCGTTTTTTTCGTCCTTGGCGGCCAGCATCCGCTGTACGATGTAGCCTCCGCCTCCGGGCTCGGCCCCCGGATACCACACGCTCCACCACTGCACGGCCAGAGGGATGATGAGTAAAGGCACGACCGCAGCCGTATCCTTGAAGTCGGGCAGCAGGGAAAGCCTGCTCTGTACGGCTTCATTTTGAAACAGAGCCTGAAGCCCCCCGATTTCGGGCTGGTTGACCAGGATGTAAGCCGCCCAGATGGTGCCGCCCATGGCGACGACAAATTGCACCAAATCCGTCAGCAGCACGCCCCGCAGGCCGCCGAGCGTGGTATATAGGGCCGTGATGCCCAACACGAAGAGCGTAACTTTCCAGGGGTCTAAATCCGGAAAAATCACCCCGCTGATCTTGATGGCCGCGAGGATGACCGTAGCCATGATCATGGCGTTGAAGAAGACGCCGAGGTAAAAGGCGCGAAAGGCCCGCAGAAAGGCCGCTTCGGGCCCGCTGTAGCGCAGCTCGTAAAACTCCAGGTCGGTGAGTACTTTCGAGCGCCGCCACAGCCGCGCATAGACGAAGACCGTGAGCATGCCGGTCAGCAGGAAGGCCCACCAGACCCAGTTGCCCGCCACGCCGTTTTGGCGCACGATGTCGGTAACGAGGTTGGGCGTGTCGGCCGAGAAAGTCGTGGCTACCATGGATACGCCGAGCAGCCACCAGGGCATGTTGCGCCCCGAGAGGAAATAGTCCGTATATCCCCTTCCCGCCTGCCTGCCGGTCAGCAGGCCAATGAGCAGCGAGATGAGAAAAAAAGCGAAAATGATCGTCCAGTCGAGTTGGGAGAGATGCATGTCAGCTTACCGTTTGGTGTTAGGTATGGATGGGGCAGGCCCATCTGATTTACGGCTTGCAAGATAGGGCTTTTGTCAATTTCGGTCTTTCCAGAGCTGCCAGGCGAGTTTCCGGGCTACAAGCGCAAAGGCCGCCGTGAAGTAAAGGCTCCGCAGCAAAATGGCAGCGAGGGGATGCTCCGGCAAAGGCAGGTAAGAAGCCGCCAGCCAGCCGAGCAGGCTCGCGAGCAAAATTTTGGCGGAAGCCCACTCAAAAGGCTGCATCCGGAAGCGCAGATAAATAAAAACAGCCTTGAGCAAATTGAAGGCAAAGAGCGCCAAAGCGCTGGCCAGAGCGGCGCCGACAATTTGGTACTTGGGGATGAGCCAGAGGTTGAGCAGGATGTTGCTCAGGCCGAGAAAGAAAACGGCGTACAGATTGAAGCGATAGTGCTTCGAGAAATTGATGATGGGGTTGTTGATGCTGGTGGCCAGGTCGGTGAGCCTGGCCAGGCCGAGCAGGAGAATGACGTACTTGCCCTGGCGGAAGACTTCGCCTTTCGGCAAAAGATTGGCCAGGTCGTCGAGATTGAGCCAAATCAAAGAGAGCATGGCCGTGCCCGCCAGCAACAGGATGAGGGAAGTCTTTTTGTAGAGACTGTGAATCTTTTCGGTGTCGGAGCGCTGCCAGGCATCGGAGACGATGGGAGAAGTGATGCTCTGCAGCGAGCGCAGGGGGATGTCTATGGTGCCGGCGATGAAGAGGGCAATGGTGTAAACCCCCGTGGAGTAAAGCCCGCTCAGGCTGCCCACCATGAAGGTGTCTATCTGAAAAGCCAACAGACTGCCTACGCTGCCGAGAAAGCCAAACAGGCTGTAATCGGCCATGCGGCGCAGGCGCTCTGAAGTGAGGAAACTCCAGTCGGGTTTGCTAAAACTGGAGGGGTCTAAGCGATACAGATAGAGCAGCAGGGACAACACGATGCCGGTATAAGTGGCCAGCAAGGCCCAAATCAACCCCTGGTTGTCGAGCACGCCATACAGGTAGAGCAGGATGAAGGCGGGCAGGGCGATTTTCAGGCTCAGCTCGTGTAGGATGGTGGGCACCACCACGCGCAAAAAATTCGAAATGTAAATCGTCAGGCTGTAAGTCAGGGCGATGAGCAGGCTGAGAGGAAGCACATAGACGAGGCTCTCCTGCAGCAGGGCGGAGCGGTCGCTGTACAAGGCCCGAATGAAAGGCGCACACAGCCAGGCCAGCAGGCAGAGCAGGGAAAAGCCTGTGGCTATGGCGAGGAGCAGCAGCACAAAAAAGCCGCGATGCCCCTTTTCCGGCGCCCGAAATTCAGGAAAAAAGCGAAGGATGGCCGTGTTCGTCCCCAGGTTGACGAAAGGCAAAATGAGGGTAGCCGTAGCAATGAGAAAGCGCAGCAAGCCGATTTGCTCAACGGCCTGCGGAAAAATGAAAAGGGTGCTGAAGGCGCCGATAAGCACCCCGAGGTATTGTACCAGACTTTTCCTGAACCCTTGTCGCCGGATGATGCCCATAGAAGACAGAAGATGTTTCCGGGCCCGTCAGTACAGGCCCGAAAACATCCGTTGTGCTTAAAAGTCGGTGATGACTTCCGAAGAGTATTTACCGGCCCGCAGTTTTTCAGATACGGCGTCGAAGGCGTCTAAGCTTTCGTCTATGTCGGCTTGCGTATGTACGGCCGTGGGGATGAGGCGCAAAATGATTTCGCCTTTGGGAATGACCGGATAGATGACCATGGAGCAGAAGATGCCGTAGTTTTCGCGCAGGTCATAGACCAGTTGCGAGGCTTCTTCCGGCGAGCCCTTGAGAAATACGGGCGTTACGCAGGAGTTGGTGCCGCCGATGTCGTAGCCGCGTTCTTTCAGGCCGTTTTGCAGGGCGTTTACGTTGTTCCAGAGCTTTTCGCGCAGCTCGGGCATGGTGCGCAGCATTTCGAGGCGCTTGATGTCGCCTTCCACAAAGGCCATGGGCAGCGACTTGGCAAACACCTGCGAGCGCATGGAATACTTCAGAAACTGAATGATGCGCTCGTCATTGCTGGCGAGGAAGGCTCCGATGCTGGCCATGGATTTGGCGAAGGTGGCAAAGTAAACGTCAATGCCGTCCTGTACGCCCTGCTCTTCGCCCGTGCCTGCGCCCGTAGCGCCCAGTACGCCAAAGCCGTGCGCGTCGTCCACCAGCAGGCGGAAGTTGTACTTTTCTTTCAGGGCGATGATTTCTTTGAGCTTGCCCTGGTCGCCTTTCATGCCGAATACGCCTTCGGAGATGACCAGGATGCCGCCGTCGTGTTTGGCCGCTTTTTCAGTAGCCCAGGCCAGGCGTTTTTCGAGGTCTTCGATGTCGTTGTGGCGGAATTTCTTGCGTTCGCCCGGATGCATGAAGACGCCGTCCATGATGCAGGCATGGCTTTCTTCGTCATAGACGACCACATCGTGGCGGCCGAGCATGGAGGTGATGGCCGACATGATGCCCTGGTAGCCGTAATTCACGAGTACAGCTGCCTTTTTGTGGACGAATTCGGCCAGTTGTTGCTCCAGTTTCTCGTGCAATTCGGTATTGCCCGACATCATGCGGGAGCCCATCGGATAGGCCAGTCCCCATTTGGCGGAAGCCTCTGCATCAACCTTGCGAATCTCGGGGTGGTTGCCCAGCCCGAGGTAGTTGTTGATGCTCCAGACAATGACTTCGCGGCCTTTGAAGGTCATGCGGCTGGCCAGCTCTCCTTCCAATTTCGGAAACATGTAGTAGCCCTCAGCCTGGTCGGCGTATTGTGCCAATGGGCCGCTGTCTCGTTTGATTCTTTCAAATAAGTCCATATCGGTGTTTTTTTTGAAAGGCATGTCCCACACCCTTTGGTATGGGTTTTTTCTTTGCCTTTCGGCAAATGAAAACCTGAAAGTAATTTGCGCGGAGCGTTTTTGCAACGCTACCGGCGTTTTTTTTCTTTGCCTTTCGGCAAATGAAGACCTGTAAAAGTCATTCGCGCGGGGCATTTTGCAACGCTACCGGCGTTTTTTATTTGCCTTTCGGCAAATGAAAACCTGAAAGCCATTCGCGCGGGGCGTTCTTGTAACGCTACCCGCGTTTTTTCATTTGCCGAAAGGCAAATGAAAGCCTTAAAGGCGCAAAGGTAGCGATTTTTTTGGAGCAAGGGCGTTTTATGGCAAGCTGTTCAGCCAGCTTTGTCGCAGGAGAAAATCCAGCCCGAGCAGCAGCATGGCGAGGAGAACCAGGGGGTGGAAGGCCTCTTTGCGGCGGGTAAAGCTGAAGACTTCGATTTTGGTCTTTTCCATGCGGTTGATTTCGTCATAGATGCGACCGAGGGCTTCCTCATCGGTGGCGCGAAAATAGCGGCCTCCGGTGAGTTGGGAGATTTGGGTGAGGAGCTCTTCGTCTATTTCCACGGGGGCATAGTCGAAGATGAACTCTCCGTTGAGGTTGCGGCTGACGGGGGTGAGGGCCCTTCCGGTGGAGCCTACGCCTATGGTATAGACCTTGATGCCGAGGCTTTGGGCGAGTTCGGCGGCAGTCATGGGTTGGATGTAGCCGGCATTGTTGACGCCGTCGGTGAGCAGGATGATGATTTTGCTTTTGGCCTGGCTGTCCTTGAGGCGGTTGACGGCTGTGGCCAGGCCCATGCCGATGGCGGTGCCGTCTTCGAGTTGTCCGACGGCCAGTTCGCCGAGGAATTTTTTGAGCAGGTTTTTGTCGGTCGTCAGGGGACTTTTGGTGAAGGCTTCGCCGGCAAAGGCCACCAGCCCGATGCGGTCATAGGGGCGTTGTTCGGAGAAGCGTTGGGCCATGAGCTTGCTGGCTTCGAGCCGGTCGGGCTTGAAGTCGCGCGAGAGCATGCTGCTGGAGATGTCCATGACGAGCATGATGTCCACCCCGTCGGCTTTGACCTTCTCCTTTTTCCGGATGTACTGCGGGCGGGCCAGAGCCACGAGCAGCAGGGCCATGGCTATAAGCCGCAGGTAGAAGAGCAGGCTGCGTAGCTGGCCGCGTAGGGGCCCGGGCATGTTTCCCTCTCTTGAGGGCATGTCAGACATGCGGATGTGGGCATGCCAGCGGTCTTCTCTTTGTCGGCGCCACCACCACAAGGCCGGCACGAGGGCCAGCAGCAACAGAAGGTACGGATAGGCGAAATGCAGGGACATGCGTTGCGTTTTTTACTCTTCTTCTTCGAGCTTTGCGCCCGATTGCGCGGGCCGCGTCAGCAGCACGAACTGCCGGATGTCTTCCAGCGCTTGCCGGTGGAAGCTTTCCGGAGGCCTGGCTTTGGCAAATTTAACGAGATCGCCGATTTGAAAGATGTGCCTGAGTTTTTGCCGCCACTCCCCGGATATGTCGTCACGCTTTGCCATTTGGCCGATGATTTCCGTGGAGGTTTCTTCCAAGGCCCGGATGCCGAAGCGTTCTTCGAGGTATTGGCGCAGCAGATGCGAGAGGGCCGAGTGAAATTCTTTGATGCGGCCTTCCTTCCAGGGGGCTTTTTCTTCTAACAGCCCGAGTTGTTGAAGGGCGTATTCATCGGCCGGCAGAGGCGGCTCGACATGGACGGGCTCGGGAATCTGCCTTTGGCTGTACCTGCGCCACCAGCGCACTGCAATCCAAAGCAGCAAAAAGAGGGGGATGAGCATGTAGGGCTTCAGGAAGTCGCTCCAAAGCGGGGGCTCTTTGAAGATGGGCCTTATGGGTTTCAACTCTTCCTCCTTTTCAGGCGGAGGAAAGGCGATGCTCAATTTGAGGGGCCGGCTGCGCAGCGTCTGCACGGCATCCTGCCCGGGCAACCGATAGGCCAGAGAAACCGGCGGAATTTGCAGTTGGGCGCTGTCCCAGGCGATGAGCACAAAGTCGCGCTGCAAAAGCAAATTTTGCCCTTCCTCCGACAGCGTATCCCAGGGTCTGCTCCTCAGTATTTCAAAAGCTGAAAAGTCGGGCGGCAGGGGCAGCTGTGGCTCCGAGATAGCCGCTCCGCGGGGAATTTTTGCCGTAAGGCGCAAGATCAGGCTGTCCCCCGTCATCACCTGCGATTTGGAGAGCCGCGCATCTAAATGCGGCTGCGCCCCGACCTGCCAGGCCGGCAAGAGGAGCAGGAGTGTCCAAAGAAAAAAGCTCAAGCGCATAGGGATGGATTGATTGCGGGTGCAAAGTAAGTAATATTTGGTGGAATTGGTTGAAGCGGTTGAAGCGGGGAAAGCGGAGGAATTGGAGGAATTGGGGGAGGCGGTTGTCTGTTGTCTGTTGCCCGTTAGGATCGGGGAGCCGACGTAAGGAGGATCCCCGAGCCGGCCTGATTTGAACTGTTGTCGGTTGTCCGTTGTCCGTTAGTGTATCATTGTTCAACCATTGAGTCACTACCGCAAGATCGAAAAGATTGTAAAGAAGATTGCGAGGATGGCTATGACTGCGACTGTGAGAATAAATTTTTTGTGCCTGTTGCGATAAGTCCAGAAGAGGGCATGGATGTATTCCAGCCAGGTCATGCCACGGACGAGGGGCTCATAACCCATGGCGAGGTATTTTTTTTCATCTCCGTGTTTTTGGAGGATGAAAAAGGTCTTGTCGAGATAGACCAGTTCGTAGAGTTCGCTGGTGCTATTTCCAATTTCGATGATCATTTTATTGGTGTTTTCCAGAAGGCGCCATCGGCCTTTGATGACATTGCCATTGGTGGAGCGCAGGTATTCGCCATCGGGATTGAAAAAGTGGACAACTGTTTCCTGGAAGTTGACCTGGTCTCTAAACTCCAGCCAGGGCTTTCCGCCGTCTTCGGTGTAGAATTCCGTTTCGATCAGGTCTTCGCCCCAGTCGCTGATGTAGGGGACGATGTAATCGAGATAATCTTTGAGCCCTCCCACGTCCGGCAGGGTGGGATTAAAGGCTTCCTGGAATTTGACGAGCAGGTTGTTTTTCACGTGCTGGTTTTTGCGTAAGCAATTTCTTTGGTCTATGGATTCTCAAAGATAGCAAAATCGCTCTATCTTTGCAGCGATTTTGACGAGGTTTTTCTATGCAGCTTCTACCGGCTGCTTCATTTGATGCATCTATGCAGGATTACACACCCGCCATTTTGTTGCTGGAAGACGGCACGCATTTTCAGGCTTATGGCATTGGCAGGAAGGGTACCGCTGTCGGTGAGATTTGTTTCAACACCGGCATGACGGGCTATCAGGAGGTCTTCACGGACCCCTCTTACTTTGGCCAGATTTTGGTCATGACGCAGGTACACATCGGCAATTACGGAGCGCTGGAGGAGGAGATGGAGTCGGAGGACATCCGCATTGCGGGTCTGGTGGTGCGCAATTTTTCGGACCACTTTTCGCGGCCGCTTGAGGGACGTGAGAAGGGGCCGGTTTCTCTGTCAGATTGGTTTGAGGAGCGCGGTTTGACGGGCATTGCGGGTGTGGACACGCGGGCGTTGGTGCGACACATACGCACCAAAGGCGCCATGAATGCCATCATCTCCAGCGAGACGACGGATTTGGATGAGTTGAAAAAACGCCTCGCGCAACAACCTTCGATGAAGGGGCTGGAGCTGGCTTCTCAGGTAAGCACTTCCAAGCCGTATTTTTGGGGTGAGGAAACTGCTCCATACCGCGTAGCTGTCGCGGACTTCGGCGTCAAGAGAAATATTTTGCGCTGCCTTGCCGAACGGGGCTGTTACCTGAAAGTTTTCCCTGCAGAGACCCCCTTG
>JALVES010000168.1 GCA_027030635.1 Saprospiraceae bacterium
TAGGGCAACAATGCCGTAATAGAACGCGGATTTTCGCGGGTTTTAAGGACGGTTCAATCGTCAGATGGTGTCATTTATTTTATGCTACTTTGCAATCAAGTCTAAGTTGACAAAAAATAAAAGGAGCATTGGATATGCGCTGAATTCCGGGCATATTGCCATCTCAAAACTTAATGAACCATTGAGACAAAACAGGGAAAATAAAGCTTTCTCGACTTCTTGCCACACAGTCTGATTTATTTCCCGAATCCCGTCAGGAATAGTCGGATAGACTTAAAGCCTCAGCCCCAAACAAAAAGCCCGATATCGCAAGCGATACCGGGCCTTGATTTGGACGCGGAGGCAGGACTTGAACCTGCGACCTTCGGGTTATGAGCCCGACGAGCTACCAACTGCTCCACTCCGCACTGTAGTCATTTCCCTTTCGGGACTGCAAAGATACAACACTTTTTTGATTCGAAGGTTCATTTTTCTCAAAAAATTGAAGAAAAAATTTAAGCCATCCTGTGGAGCGGCCCGGGCACTCCTCAAACGCCTCATCCATACAACTCCACCCGCAACTGCTGCGGCTTATAGCCGAGCTCTTCCACGAGCAGCTTTTTGGCATCGTCTATCATGTCCCTCCAGCCACAGAGGAAAAACAGCCGCTTATCGGAGGGCTCGGCATAGGCTTCGAGATAGACCTGATGCACATACCCCTTGCGCCCGGGCCAATCCTTCTCGCGCGACAAAACCACATCGTACTTAAAATTCGGCCAGTCTTCCTGCAAAACCTCAAATTCTTTCCTGTACAAAATGTCCCAGGCATAACGAGTGCCAAAAATGAGATGAACGCGCCCCTCATAGCCCCTCTCGTACAAATGCCAAATCATGCTCCGAAAAGGCGCTACCCCCGTGCCGGTGCAAACCATAACCAACTCCTCCGGTAAGTCCTCCGGCAGAGTGAAGACGCCCGACGGCCCTTTGAGGCGAAGATCTGTCCCCTCTTCCACTTCTTTGAAAAAATAGGTGGAACCCGGCCCGCCCTGGTCCGAGATGCAAAGCTCCAACTCATTCCCCCCCCGCGGCGGATTGGCAATGGAATAAGAACGCCAACGCTCCGTGCGCTTCTCCGAGATGGGCAAATCCACGGTGATAAACTGACCGGCCTTAAAGGCAAAATCCTCTACCCCCTTGAGTTCCACCCAAAAGCGCCGCGTGTGAACGCTGATGTGCTCTATCCGCTTTACAGTCGCATCGTACCAGGTCCAAAGTGCCATGTGAAATAGGGTTTATGTTTATATTCAAAGGACTAAATCATCCCAGCTAAGCAACAGTTCCAGTCCCTTTTGGTTGAAGTATGCCCGCAGCCTCTCTTCCGGCTCAGCACTGAGCGCCAGCGCAAAATCTCCGCCCCAGGCGCCGAGGGATTTCAAAGTGCCCGGAAAGTCTGGAAAGTGCGCCTGTTGCAAAGGCACCATATCCAGCGCTTTGCCCACCAAAGTTTCGTGCTCAGCCATCAAAGCGCTGAAATCCTCTGCCTTTCGGCAAATGCTGAACGCTTCACTCAGCTCACTGATCCGATGCACAAGCCCCGGGTCCATCTGTGCTCTGTGCTGCTGAAACCGGCGAATGCCCTCCCGGCTGTTCTGCTTGCGCCCGAGGTGAACGAAGTACAGCATTTCCCGAAAGGGATAATCCAAAAGCACAGGCTCTGTAAGCACCTCCGGTTTGCCATCCGCAGAAGCAGGCAGACGCTGAAAAAATATGGGTGAAGAAGCCACAGCCGCCGCCAAATCATAACCCGAGCCGCCAAAGGTTGCCTCCAAAAGCTCATACGCATCTACGCCGGCCCATTGCGCCAAACAGGACAAAAAGGCAGAGCTGCTGCCCAGCCCCCACACACGGGGAAACTCCAGGCGCGTGCATACGCGCAGAGCTGCATCCTGCAAGGCTGAAGCTTGGTGCCACCTGCCCTGAAGCCAGCTCGCATCCCCTCCACGCAAGGCAGTTACAGCCCGCAAAACAGCCTGCAATTGCACAGCCTCCGGAGAGGCCGCTCCATCTAAAAGCTCAAAACCGGGCAGGGAAAAGCGCAACTGTAACCACTTGCTCCCCTTCTCGTCCAGGCTCTCCCACTGCAAAACGCCCGCTTCTTCGCCCTCAAAAACATCCAACCCCTGCCCGTAGCGAACGGGCAGGGCCAAAGCACGGGCGCCGGCCAGTACAAAGTACTCCCCACTGAGCAGCAGTTTGCCGTGAGCGTAAAAAGAAGCTCTGGGTTCCGACATGCTTACTCGAACTCGTCGTAATATCTGGCGAGATATTCACTGATGTCTTTCACCGTCTCAAAGCACTGATCCGCATCCGTAGTGGATATCCGGTCAATTTTTTCCGTAAGGGGCATCAGATACTCATGCAAAGCATCGTGCGCCTCGCCGGTCATGGTACAACGCTGTAAGATGTTGTTAAAACTCATCCGAAGCACGCGCTTCATCTTGTCGCAATGGGTGTCTGCATCGGCTCGCGTAAAGCTACCCACCGCATTCATCATGGTTTCTATGCCATTGGTGGTTTCGGGATTGGCTTTCCACTTGCCGGTGGCGGTTTTTTGAGCAGAGGCAGAAGTACCTAAGCCAGTTTCCCCTTCTGCGGAGTGACTCTCATGCTGAGCGCTGTGGCTCTGCTCGGAGGTTTGTTCTTCAGTCGTGTTGGCGTCGTGATCGCCATCGCAGCCGTCGCCTATCACAAAGAGGAAGGCTGCCACGGCTACAAAAATCCAGAGGTATGTTGTCTTTTTCATGGAGGCAAAGATAGGAAATGTGGCAGAGACTCCATATAGGAGACCTCTGCCCTTTTTCACCTATCATACGCCGCTGCCATGCTAACGGACGAGCACCCTGAAGACGCCCCCTTCTCCCTGCTCATTGGAGAACTGCAAAAAGTACATGCCCGCAGGCAGGTTTTGGACGGGCAGCGCCAGCTCGTTGCGGCCCGGCAGGCAGGAGTAAGCTTGCTGAAGCAAACGGCGTCCCTGAAGATCAAGCAGACGGAGGTGAATCAGTCCGGCTTCCTCCGTTTCTACGCTCAAGCGGGCAATGTCTGCCACCGGATTGGGGTACAGCAAGGCACGGAAAGTGCGGGCTTCGACAGAAGCCGTAGATACCGGCAAAGCGATCTCTAACCGCAAGCGCCGGATGCCCTTGCGGAAGAGCAGTACGTCCTCCAACTTCATGAGCTCACCATCTGTGCAATCTACCATACCTGTAGCGACGTAATTGTCGTCGAGGGAAGTCAGGCTGTACATCAAATTGGCGCCACAAAAAGCATTCAGTGAATCGGGCAGGCGGCGGATGTACAAATCGGCCTGCAGAGAGTCTATGGGACAGTTTTCGTTATCGTAAACAGCCCCTCCCTCTAACCAGAAAGTGCCTTCGATATGCGGCCCGCCGGCATCGCTGTAAGCCTCGAGCTCGCTCCAGCGGTGATAGCCGCCCCAGGTGCCCCAATCGTCTCCCGAGCCATTGCCGTTGATGCCGGGTGTGCCATCGCCCGGGTCACGTGCCTGGTCGTCTAAGCGATGGTTGAAGAAAGCCGGCAACCAGGTGTCGGA
>JALVES010000169.1 GCA_027030635.1 Saprospiraceae bacterium
AGCCGGAATATGTCGCCCTTACGGGCTTTAAGCTCGTTTCCAAGCCTGATTGGGCTACGATTGTCACGCGTCACGTTCATCACGCTCATCACGTTCATCACGTTCATCACGTTCATCACGTTCATCGTCAGAATCACAGATTACACGGATTATGGGATTACACGGATTTTTCGCTTTTCGCTAAGCTGCTCACGTGTCACGTTCCTCTTCCCTAACAGACAACCGACAACAGACAACCGACAACAGGCAACAGACAACCGACAACCGCCTTCCACAAATTATCCTTTTCCGGCGGGGGTGCTTGCAGGGTGATTTTTTGTTGGGAGGTGGGGTGGGTGAAGCTGAGTTTCCAGGCGTGGAGGTGTATGGAGCGATCGCGGTTGCCGCGGCGGGCGCCGTATTTGACATCTCCTTTGACGGGGCAGTTGATGGCGGCGAGTTGGGCGCGTATTTGGTGATGCCGGCCGGTGAGCGGTTGTATTTCCCAGAGGTGGTAGCGCTCGGTGGAGCGGAGAATGCGATAGCGGAGTTCGGCTTTTTTGCGGTGGGGGGCGTCTTGGTCGAAGGCGCGGGAGAAATTGCCGTGGCGGCTTTTGCCGAGGTAGTGGATGAGGGTGCCGCTGTCTGCTTCGGGGCGCCTTGCGGTGAGGGCGAGATAGGTTTTTTGGACTTCGCCCTCTTCCCATTGGCGGCGCAATTCCCGGGCTGCCGTTGGCTTTTGCGCGAACAGCACCAAGCCGCTGACGGGGCGGTCTAAGCGGTGCAGCAATTGCAGGGGATGCTTGACGTAATTTTGTGCCAGTTGCAGCAGAGAGGGGTCGCCGGTTTTGTCGGATTGTGTGGGCAAGCCGGCGGGCTTGTTAAAGGCAATCAGTTGATTGTCTTTGTGCAAGAGCAGCTCACTGAGCTGAAAGGGAATGGTGTCCATGCAGCCTTTGGTCTATTCCACCTCTTCGTAATCCACGTATTCGCCCTCTTCATCCAAAGAGTCCAGATCAATGGGACCCTCTTGAGGCGGATTGAGCATGGGGCGCAGGAAAACGAGATAAGCAAAGTAAAAAAGCAGGATGTAAATCAGAAGTTTCATGGAGCAAAGATAGTATTATTCTACCAATAGATTGGATAAAATTTCACTTTGCCCAGCCCGTTCACTTCTAAGGTGGGTGAGGGGATTTTGATAAAATTGAGGATTTGGCAGAGGCCCCGCAGCAGGGGTTTGTCTTCTACCGGCAGGCGGCTCAG
Organism: Saprospiraceae bacterium; assembly: GCA_027030635.1. Classification (GTDB taxonomy): domain Bacteria; phylum Bacteroidota; class Bacteroidia; order Chitinophagales; family Saprospiraceae; genus WGBN01. The sequence goes on from JALVES010000169.1 coordinate 1,243, forward strand.
GTCTATGTCGAAGGAGAGGAAATACTGGCGGTAGCGGGGGTATTCTTCGGGGCTGAGCTCGAAGAGGTTGTCGCCTTCCTGCCAACTGTTGTCGAAGCCGCCGTACATGTTTTCGGCTCCGTAGCCGATGGCGAGGTTGAGCCAGGGAGGCAGCCAGTCGGGTCGGGAGGGGCCGAGCATGGAGGAGAGGTTGACAGAGAGCCAATTGACCTGGGCGTTGTAGTCTTTGAGGAAGCGTTCGAAGGGCGCCCGGCCGTAAAGCGCAGCGGCTCTTTGGGCGGGGGAGCTGGTAGCGGAGCTGTTGGAGGCATGGACGAGGGCATCGGAATAAGGCGGGTGAGAGGAAGAAACTTTTACCAGGATGCGCTGTTCGTGCCAGGCGAGCTGTTGGAAGAAAAAGAGCGAAGAGCCGGCGATGTTGGCGCTCATGTCGCCCCAGGAGAAGCCCCATTTGGCCGAGAAGCCATCCATGATTTCTATGGTGCTGAGGATGCCTATGCCGATGCCGGCAGCAGTCCGGGCAGCCTTTTTTTCATCCATGCCCGTCCAGCGGGCACCGTGGTACGACCAGCGAGCCGCATTGTAGGCCGAAAAGAGGTGGCCGGCTTTGTCCACCTGCTGCCATTCCGGCCAGTCGTTGAAAGTGTGGAAGGGCGTCAGCTCGTATTGGGCATACCAGATCTTCCACAGGCCGACGGAGAGACCGGAGTAGATGGCCGTGCCACTGCCGGCAGTTATCCAAAAGCGCTTGCGGTGGAAGCTGTCGGCGGGCTCGTACCAGGGCGTTTGGGCAGCAGCGGAGCTCGCGCTCAGGCAGAGCGAGATGAGGAGCAGTGCCTGAAAAATGGCCTGCAACAGGCTTTTCCAGGCAGCGTCTTTTTGGCGTTTTAGTTTTTCCAAGATCGGGTTGAGGCGCCTGGAAGGTCCGTAAAGCAGCAGCAGTTTCAGTCCGGCCCGAATCATGTCGGCATCGCCGCTTTGGAGCATGGCTGCTATTTTTTGCTCCTGCTCATCGGTGATGGGCGCTTTTTGGTAGAGGTAGCTGATGAATGGCTTTTCCGCAAAAAGCTTTGCGTTTTCCGGAAGCTCGATTTCTGCCGGACGAGCCCGCGAGCAGAGGATGAAGAAGTCGGCTTCTTCCTTTTGGGTGAGCAGCCGGATGTGGTGGCGGGCGAACAACTTTTCGAGCATTTGCAGGGGGATGGTGCTTCGACCGATGAGGCAGGCATGAACTTCCCGCGTTTCGGGAATTTTTTCCGGCGAGGGTTGCTCTATGGGTAGTTGGGCTTCTGCCAATTGTCGCAGGGCAGGGTGTTTGGCAGAGAGGAGCCGGAGGAGCAGCTTGCGGGGTAGCGCTGTTTTTTTGTAGTCTTTGCTCTGAAGCATTTCCCATATTTGGGGAAGCCACCGGCGTTCTTCTTCGGAGGTGTAAGGGTGAAAGGCCCTGAGCAATCGGGCTGCCCGTTTGAGGAGGGGCGGGCCTTCGCAGGCATTGAGGTTTTGGAGTTGCCAGAAGGCGGGAGGGATTTCCCGCAGCTTGCTGCGTCTGAGCCTGAGGGTCTGCAGTTTGCTCCAGGGGCTGAGGTCGCGGGGCCAGGCGGCGCTTCCCGCGGCGGGGCGGAAGTTGTTGAGCTCTAAGCTGCGCAGGGCAGGCAGGGGCGGGATGGGCTCGGGCAGTTTTTCGAGTCGGGTGTTGTTGAGGCGCAGCAGGCGAAGTTGGCGGGAGTGTTCTAAGCCCGGGGGCCAGGCTTGCAGAGGATTGTGCGAAAGGTCGAGCAGGCTGAGTTGAGGCAAATGAAGGGGCGGCAGAGCTTCCAGTTGGTTTTGGCTGAGGTACAATTCGAATAAATCGGATGCCTGCAGTAAGTTTGAATCTATGCTGTTTATTTTGTTGTTGGAGGCGATGAGGCTGCGCGCGTGAAGCTCCGGCAAATGGCGCAGGCGGTTGTGTGAGAGGTTGAGTTGTTGGAAGGCGCTTGCGCTCAGTTCGTCCACGTTTTTGAGGCGATTGCGGGAGAGGTCGAGTTTTTTGAGTTTGCTCAGTTTTTTAAAAATGCTTTGGGCCTTTTTCCCGTTTGGGGCGGGCAATTTTTTCAGTCCGATTTGCCTGATGCTTAGCTGTTCGAGTTCTGTTGCCTGCTCCAGTTTTTGGAAAAATTCGTTCAGTTTGTCGCCGGCTTCTTCTCCGCTGATTTCCAATTTTTTGAGCTGTGGGGGCAGGATGGGGGTGCTTGTAAGGCTGCATCCTTCGAATTGCAGGCTTTCCAGTTGAGCGGGCAGTTGCCAGTTTTGCAGATTGAGCCGGCAATTTTTAAAGAGTATTTTTTTCAGTGAGG
>JALVES010000170.1 GCA_027030635.1 Saprospiraceae bacterium
AGCGGGCGGCTCCAAAATGGACCACATCCCGCCAAAATCATCAGAATGGAGAATACCACTTTTATCCCCTACTGCCCAGGCAGTGCCTGAAGGATCAACAGCTATGGCTTCAAGCTTTGAAAGCAAGGAAAAGGGATATTGCTGTACCCACTCTTGCGCAGAGAGTGTAAAAAAAGCTAAAAAAAACAGAAGAGAAAAAGTCAGTCTGTACATCAAAAAAAATTTTAATGGTGAAAAAATATACGAAAGCGCATTTTCCCCTAAATTTTCCTTGACTCAGACTTAATTTTACCGGAACATCGAGCCCTGAAAAAAGCCACATATTACGCACAGGGCAAAAATAAGCAAATTAACGCTTAAAAACTACCAAATAAACCAAACTATTTTTTAAATCGACATAAAAAGGACTTTTAAAGCTAAAAACTAAATGCCTATTTGAAAAATTAGAGCACTTTTAAGCTTGAGCTGCCAGCATACTTGCGAGCAGCTCAAGCTCATACAGAATCACTCATTCTCAAGCAGCAGCCTCCAGGCATAGTGCTTTTCGTCCACTTGTAATTTCAGGATGTAAAGCCCTGCAGGCAAATGCCCGGGCAGTGCCCACTCCAGGGTTTCGGCAGGCGCGGGGGTGGCGCTTAATATGCGTTTCCCATAGACATCCGTCAGGATTAGCAAGGATTTAGAGCCTTTCGGCAAATGGCGGATGGTGACAAGACCATGTGTCGGATTGGGGCTCAACTGCGGTGAGGATGCTTCCGGAGCGGAGGTACCCGTTACCATCACAAAAACCTCTTCCGACAAATCCGACTCGCAACCCGCCGGAGACAGAATGCTCAGGGACCAATTGCCCGAAACAGTGGGCTCGTAGGTGTTTACAGAAGTAGTCGCGGTCAGTACTCCTTCGAGATACCAATGATACGCCGCAGCGTCCTGAGTGGAAGTCTCCAAAAGGCCATCCATAAAAGCAATGGAAGGCGCGGGCGGAATGGGTGAAAAATCCAATGCAAGGGCAATTTCGGTACTATCTCCGCAGGTATTCTTTCCGGTAACGATTACATCGCCCTGCTGCTCGCCTACAATGACTGAGACCTGAGCGGTATTTTCATTGCCAAGGAGGAACCAGGCGGAGGGAAATTCCCATTCAAAAATATCTACGGCCGTAGCATCTACCGTATATTGCACAGTATCGCCCAGGCAGGGGGCTGAAGGCCCTTCTATGTCATTGAACACCGGTATATCCCCCGAGCAGACCACCCACTTGGCAATTTGCCCCGCAGCACCTGCCACCCAGGCCACTTCTTCTGAAACAGGACAGCTAAGCGCCTGCAATATCTGAGGAGCATCCGCTAAAGTAGTTGTCCAATTCAAACCACCATCTACAGACTGCACAACCACTCCAAATCCCGCAACACCTCCACAAAGCCAAAGACGCTGATCATCTACGAAATCGAGGTCCTTCCACAAAACATTGATGGACAAATTGTGCTGTTGCCAAGTCAAGCCCCCATCTTCAGTTCGATACAGATGCCCTCCCAGACGGGGAACGGCCCAGCCTGTTTGCTCATCTACAAACCTGATCAAGCCAAAATCTTCTAAGGAGTCGCTGCCGGGCTGTACTGTTTGCCAAGTCTGACCGCCATCGGTGGTGTGCAACAATTGACCATCCCTGCCTGCCAGCCAACCGTCCTGAGGGTTATGGAAAAACAGGTCTTCAAAAATGCCGTCTAAATCTTCCATCAAAGTCCAGCTCATAGCGCCGTCTGTGGAATGGTAGAATTTCCCATTGTACTCAATGGCAAAAAACTCCTGCGGGCCCGTTTTTTGGAACCTGAAATCACTACCACCGGCAGCGCCCAAAGCCTGCCAGCTATCTCCGAAGTCGCTTGAAAAGTACATCTGTCCTCCCGAATAAGTGGAAGCCCAAACAGCATCTTCACTCTCTATGTAAACCTGGGCCAGAGGCGTTTGATTGGAGGAAAAGTCATCCGGAGTGATGTTCTCCCAGATAGCGCCCCCGTCAAAAGTACGCACTACATGCCCCTCTGTACTCACTGCCAATCCCTGCTGATCATCCAAAAAGTCAATGGAGTGAAAAGGCGCTTTGACGCCCGGCACCTGCTCGGTAAAATTGGCAAAATCATCTGTCCACACAATCGTGCTGTAAGAGCCTGCAATCCAAAACTGCTCTGCATTCAAGGATGCCGCGGCCTGAAGGCTGGGGGAATACGACAAAGGAGAAATCTGCAACCAGGTGCCACCTGCATCTTCTGTATATTGAATACTGCCATTGCCACAGGTAACCACCCAAAAATCATCACTGGCCACCAAAAGGCCTCTGGGGATGGGAAATTCAGTGGGGTTGACCGCTGTCCAGCTAAGGCCGCCGTCCATACTTTCATACAAAAAGTCATTGTCGAGAATCAAGCCGTGCTGATCATCAAAAAAGTGTACGCCACGTGCGAAAGTAAAGGTTTGCGTTCCTGCCTGCGTCCAGGTAGTACCTCCATCTGTGGTGTGAAAGACCCTGCTGTTTAGCGCAAACTCAACCATCCAGCCCTCGGATTCACTGATGAAAAATCCATGAGGCGGGTTGCCGAAACTCACATCACCCGGATAGGGCAACTCCTGCCAGGTACTGCCACCATCCTCAGTTCGCGCCATGCCCTTTTTGGCGAAAGCCAAAAAAGTCTGCGCATCTAAGGCCTGAAGGCCGCCAAAGTCATAAATTTCATCAAAGCCGGTGCTGGTCCAGGTTTGGCCATTGTCGGTGGTTAGGTGCAGGTCTGTACCCGCAAGCAGTGCCTGTGCGCCCCCGCTACCCGGTAAAATAAGCACATCCCGAAAAACGGGATCGGCAGCGGGCGGCTCCAAAATGGACCACATCCCGCCAAAATCATCAGAATGGAGAATACCACTTTTATCCCCTACTGCCCAGGCAGTGCCTGAAGGATCAACAGCTATGGCTTCAAGCTTTGAAAGCAAGGAAAAGGGATATTGCTGTACCCACTCTTGCGCAGAGAGTGTAAAAAAAGCTAAAAAAAACAGAAGAGAAAAAGTCAGTCTGTACATCAAAAAAAATTTTAATGGTGAAAAAATATACGAAAGCGCATTTTCCCCTAAATTTTCCTTGACTCAGACTTAATTTTACCGGAACATCGAGCCCTGAAAAAAGCCACATATTACGCACAGGGCAAAAATAAGCAAATTAACGCTTAAAAACTACCAAATAAACCAAACTATTTTTTAAATCGACATAAAAAGGACTTTTAAAGCTAAAAACTAAATGCCTATTTGAAAAATTAGAGCACTTTTAAGCTTGAGCTGCCAGCATACTTGCGAGCAGCTCAAGCTCATACAGAATCACTCATTCTCAAGCAGCAGCCTCCAGGCATAGTGCTTTTCGTCCACTTGTAATTTCAGGATGTAAAGCCCTGCAGGCAAATGCCCGGGCAGTGCCCACTCCAGGGTTTCGGCAGGCGCGGGGGTGGCGCTTAATATGCGTTTCCCATAGACATCCGTCAGGATTAGCAAGGATTTAGAGCCTTTCGGCAAATGGCGGATGGTGACAAGACCATGTGTCGGATTGGGGCTCAACTGCGGTGAGGATGCTTCCGGAGCGGAGGTACCCGTTACCATCACAAAAACCTCTTCCGACAAATCCGACTCGCAACCCGCCGGAGACAGAATGCTCAGGGACCAATTGCCCGAAACAGTGGGCTCGTAGGTGTTTACAGAAGTAGTCGCGGTCAGTACTCCTTCGAGATACCAATGATACGCCGCAGCGTCCTGAGTGGAAGTCTCCAAAAGGCCATCCATAAAAGCAATGGAAGGCGCGGGCGGAATGGGTGAAAAATCCAATGCAAGGGCAATTTCGGTACTATCTCCGCAGGTATTCTTTCCGGTAACGATTACATCGCCCTGCTGCTCGCCTACAATGACTGAGACCTGAGCGGTATTTTCATTGCCAAGGAGGAACCAGGCGGAGGGAAATTCCCATTCAAAAATATCTACGGCCGTAGCAGCTACCGTATATTGCACAGTATCGCCCAGGCAGGGGGCTGAAGGCCCTTCTATGCCATTGAATACCGGCGTATCGCCCGAGCAAACCACCCACTTGACAATTTGGCCTGCACCACCTGCTACCCAGGCCACTTCATCAGAAACGGGGCAACTGACTGCTGCCAACATTTGCGGGGCATCCCCCAGAGTGATCGTCCAATTCTCGCCGCCATCTACAGATTGCAATGCGATTCCACTTCCCGAAGCACCTCCGCAAAGCCAAAAGTGCTGGGCATCAGCAAAATCAAGGTCCTGCCAGAAAGTGCCGACAGGCATGTTAACCAGTGTCCAGGATTGCCCGCCATCATCAGTGCCATAGATGTGATCTCCCAAACGGGGAATAGCCCAGCCTGTTTGATCATCTACAAACCGAATCAAACCAAAATCTTCTAAGGGGTCGCTGCCGGGCTGCACGGTTTCCCAGCTCTGTCCGCCATCGGTAGTGTGTAGCAATTGACCGTCATAACCTGCCAACCACCCATCTTGAGGGGTATGAAAAAAAATGTCTGTAAAGATACCATCCAAATCTTCCACCAAAGTCCAGCTCGCAGCCCCATCTGTGGAATGATAGAAGTGCCCGTTGAACTCAATGGCAAAGAACTCCTGCGGGCCCGTTTTTTGAAACCGGAAATCACTGACGACATCTCCCACAGCGCCTAAAGTCTGCCAGCTATCTCCAAAATCACTTGAAAAGTACATTTGCCCTTTAAAAGTGGAGAGCCAAACGACGTCTTCACTCTCTATGTAAATCTGGGCCAGAGGCGTTTGGTTGGAGACAAAATCAGCAGGGCTGATATTTTCCCAGATAGCTCCTCCATCGGAAGTACGCACCACATTACCGACTGCACTTACCGCCAGCCCCTTTTGGTCATCCAGAAAGTCAATAGAGGTTAAAAACGATTTGATACCGGGGATTTGTTCCGTGAAATTGGCAAAGTCATTTGTCCGAAGAATGGTGGTAAAGGAGCCTGCAATCCAAAAGTCTCCTGTACTCAAACTCGTTACAGCTTTATACGCGGGGGAATATTCCAGAGGATAAACATACTGCCAGGTAGCCCCTGCATCTTCTGTGTAATGTATGCTGCCATTCTCATCAGGAAGTATCCAAAATTCATCATCGGCTACCCAAAGCCCCCTCGGTGAAGGAAATTGCGCAGCATTGAGAGCCGTCCAGGTAACACCTCCGTCCATACTTTCATACAGATAGCCATTGTCGGCAATTAAGCCATGTTGATTGTCAAAAAAGTATATGCCGCGAGCAAAAGTAAAGGTTTGCGTTCCTGCCTGCGTCCAGGTAGCACCTCCATCTGTGGTGTGAAAGACCCTGCTGTTTAGTGCAAACTCAACCATCCAGCCCTCGGATTCACTGATGAAAAATCCATGAGGCGGGTAGCCAAAGCTCACACCACCCGGGTAGGGCAACTCTTCCCAGGTATTGCCGCCGTCCTGTGTGCGCGCCATACCTTTTTTGGCGAAAGCCAGAAAAGTCTGCGCATCTATGGCCTGAAGGCCGCCAAAGTCGTAAATTTCATCAAAGCCGGTGCTGGTCCAAGTCTGGCCATTATCGGTGGTTAAATGCAGGTTAGTGCCTGCAATCAGCGCCTGTGTGCCACCACTGCCCGGCAGGATGAGAACGTCCCGAAAAACGGGGTCGGAAGCAGGCGGCTCCAAAATGCTCCACATACTCCCAAAATCATCGGAATGAAGAACACCGCTTTTATCTCCTACGGCCCAGGCAACACCTGAGGGGTCAACAGTTATAGCTTCAAGTTCGGAAAGCAGCGGAAAGGGATATTGCTGTACCCATTCCTGGGCTGAAAGGGTAAAAAAAGCAGTAAAAAAAAACAGAAGGGAAAAAGTAAGTCTGTACATCAAAAAAAAATTAACAGGTGAAAAAATATGCAAGAATGCATTTTCCCCTTAGATTCTTCTTGCACAGACTTTATCTCACAAAAACAACGCCCTTGTGAAACAGTCAGATATTACGTACAAGGGCAAAGATAAGCAAATTAATACTTAATGACGCACTTTACACCTAATTGATTACCATAGCTGATGCGAAGGACATACATACCCTGCCCGTACAAAACCATGGGAAGGGAAGTTGAACCTGAGAAAGTCATTTCATCAAGCAAGCTCCCCTGCATGTCGTACAATGCGACATGAGCAGAACTGTCTTCGGGCAGAACGATCTGCAAGTGATCGCGTACCGGCACGGGAAAAAGCCGCACAAACGGCTCCTCAACTACAGCAGTCGAAGCAGATAATTGATCGTTTTCGAATACATAAACAGCGCCTGCATTGGGCAGGGGATAAGCCCCTGAATCGGGGCCGTCTTCATTTCTGGTAAAAACATAAGCCACGCCGGCCTGAATTTGCAAATTGCCCGAAGCATCAAATTCGTTTCTATATGCAGCACCCACGAGCAAATGCTCGCCATCTATGCTGACAGATTTACCAAAATAATTGAGCGAATCCATATCAGACGCCAACAATTTCTGCATTTCATTCCAATGGCCTGTCGCATCCCGCTCAAAAATGTACACAGCGCCCACCTGAGACAAAGAGTCATTGCCTCCGGCATCAAAATCCTCGCGATGGGCACCCACAATGCAGTAATCTCCGCTGATGGCGACAGACTTGGAAAAGCGATCCTCCACATCAGGGTCTGAAGCGTAAAGTTTGCTCACTTCCTCCCAGGATTGGGCAAAGAGCTGAAGGGCAAAAAACAGGGCGAAAAGTAAAAAAACATGTTTCATGGGCATAAGACTCCCGCCCAAAGAACAGGTTTAATGGAGCAGTTCTCTACTGCTTATTCACAGCCACTACAGCGGGCTTTGCATGATAGTTTTCCTGCTTCCAAAAGCGAAGCAGAAAGTCCAAATTCTCTTTTTTCATCACTTTTAAAAAATCTTGCAAGGCAGGGAGCTTATCCACACAGTGGTCTATGCAAAATTTGACCAACTCAACAGAATACCCCGGGACCAACAACAATACAGCCACATGTTCAGGAGACAATTCTTCGTCAAAAAACGGATTGTTCGGCAAGGGAAAAGCGCTGTTCACCTTCATATAAAACTCTATACCTCTATTTGGGTTGAAAAACACCAGGCCCGACTCTCTGTGCAGAAACTGCTTTCCGGGGATTTCCGTATTCTCTTCAAAAACCATTCCGTCTTGCCGGAGTTTTTCTCTTATCTTCCGGAGTTCCTCTTCGGAAGCCCCCTGATGCTTGTTGAAAAACTCGAGAAAGTCCCGGGCAAATTCATCCAATTTATCCATACTTCTAAACGCAATAGGCGACCCATCGTTAAAAATGAGAAAGGCCTTTCGCTGTTCTTCCAATATTTCTTTTGAATGCTTTTCCAGCTCGGGGTCTAAAAACTGAAAAGCGCCCAGGGCTTCAGGCGAACTCTTTTCACGCTCAATAACTTCATCTTCGATACCGTTCAAATGCATGGCAATACCGGAAAGCCACCACTCATCCCTCCAACGCACTATGCTCATGTGAACAAGTTCGCCCACTTTAACGGGCCCTGCAAAATGATCTTCAAAGCTGACTTTGCGAACAGCGACCTGCGTACCACTTGCAACATGCTCAAAAAAGACGAACCTCTCATCCCGGTCCTTATAGGCAAATACCGAAGAAATTCTATGGCTCATCCCTTCAAGGTCTTTATACAAAGGATGCTCTTCTCCAAGAAGCTCCATAGCCCATTCCCTGCCCGTCAACGCCAATAAAGCCGTGCAATAGTTATGAATCAGCCCGCTCCGCAGGTCATCCACAAGCTTAGGAAGCATGGATCCATAGATTTCATCTTCTATACTTTTGTCAAGGAACTCATTAATCTCACTGTCTAAATGAATGGCTGCATCCGGAAAAAAAAGCCAGGAATTAAACAATATCCTCGCCATAAATTCCCTCACCCCATAAAACTCATCCGGAAACTCATCGTCAAATTGATAAAAAGTCCTCAGCCGTTCATTCTCGGGAGCAGCTTTCACCCAGGCATCATCCAACACCTCAAGCACGTCTTCTGCCAAATCCCAGATAAAATCGGCATTGGGGTTAATAATCTTCATTTTATTGTTGGTACTGATAAAATACCAAATCAAGAAGCAAATATCTTCAACATTAATCTGCCCCCACCCATAAAACTCTTCCTCCTCATTATAATAAAACGGAACAGGACGCCCATACAATTTTTCATGTAAGTTAAGAAAAGCGCTCCACACTCCGGTATCGGTAACCACATCTTCCAGATAAGCCGCCAGAAAGCAGGCAAAAGTTTCGATCATCGGCTTGTCCAACTCTTCCCGTATGATTTCCTTATAATACTTGCTGTCCAACACTTTCTTAATCTCCGTAGCTAAGTTCACGTAGTAATAATCCACATCGTCGGGCGGCGTATCATAGGGCTTCATTCTCATCCAGGTGGAAATGGATACCTTCTTAGAGGTGCCGTACTTCTTCTTTTTTCTGAAACCTTTTCTCTTCATGATTGTAATTTTAAAGCAAAACACTCAACTGAGCGGTTAAAGTCTTCACTGTTTTACAAGCTGATGCGTCTCAATCACTTCCCCGTCTATAGAGATGCGCAAAAAATACACACTTGCTTCTAAAGACAGCGCTTTCAGGGGCAAAAATAGTGGAAGTTTTTGCTCTTTCAAAACCAAAAGGAGCTTGCCGGAAGCATCCGTCAAACTTATATCTACCGGCACGTCTTCGCCTTGCACAAAAAGCACCGTTGAAAAGGGATTAGGGAAAACAGTAAATTTAAATTCACTACCAACCTCTTCTTTCGTTCCTACCGGAAGGATGTATTCATAGGCGCCGATATCGGGGATTGGGCCACCATCTGCCCGTAAATTTCCATCCAGGTCATCGGCGGGCGCAAAGGCTGCATCGGCAGCATCAATCAAATTGGAGTTTTCCAACAAGTGGAAATCAAAATTGGCGTAATCCACAAAATTAGATTGATAAGACGCTTCAGAAGATAAAAGGCTGTTGTTCCCGGCCAGCGTAGCGCCATTTAATTGCAGGGTATTTGTAACATTGTTTTTCACCACACAGCCGGTGCTCACCGTGCCGTTCAGGTCTTCAATTTTTATCCAGGACGGCCCGGGCGTAGCCTCCGGTGTAGGGTCCAAAACGGTGTTGTTTACAATCAGACAATTGTGGGCGCCATAGAAAGCAATGCCGTGCCAATGATCTACAACAATGAGGTTGTTTTCTACAATCCAGTTATTGTAAAAACCATCAAAACAACCGATACCTTGCAAGTATCCCAGCAAAGGTTGTTCGGGGTCTTCGTAATTCAAGATGATATTTCTTCTTACAATATTATTATCCACCACGAGACCATTGGTAGTGAAAGATTGGATGCCATCGTCGTGATTACTATCCACCGCATAACAATTCTTTATCACATTGGCTTCAACAATATTGAAAGCCCCCCCAATTCGGATGCCATCCGCTGAAAAATTTTCAATGACATTGCCCATAGCCTGAATGTAATCTCCGCTCATAACAATGCCAAAATCCACATTAGAAAGCAGATTGTTTACAGCGCTGACAGAATCGCCTTTGATGTAAATTCCATCGCTCACATTGTTGACCCAGGCTTCGGCCGTCGTCCAGGGGTCTTGTGCGCTATAAATGCGACAATCGCTGATCGCAACTTCACTGACGGGGCCTTGCCAAGAGTGAGACTCTAAAAACACAAGTTTATTGTTGACATAAACATCATAGGGCTCAGAGCTCACCGTCAAGCCTTCAAAGCGCCATTTTTTACCGGCCTGCAAATGGATGCTTTTCAAAATGGGCACTGCGCCCTCTGCAGCCATCACCGTGATCGGGGCTTCATTAATGTAATTCACCAGGAACAACTCCCCGTGCAGGCCACTAAACAACAACAAAGTATCTCCGGCCTTCACCGGCGCACCTTGATTTTTGGGCTGCAGTTGCGGATTGGCGGGGTCATAGGGCAGCACATACGATTGACTTTCAATCAAGTTAGCCGCCACAACATGCTCCAGCATTCGCCACGGATTGCCGGCTGAGCCATCGCCGTCATCGCTGCCGTTTTGCGGGTCTATGTAAAAAGTTGTCGCAAAAGATATATGAGCAAAACACAAAAAACAGAGTATCACCCAATTTTTCATCTCTTTTTTTTAAACGGTAAAAACAGACTACTGCAAGACAATTTTCTCCGACAGCACAAACCTTCCGGCTTTGATGCTGCATAAATATATGCCTTTCGGCAAATGAGACAAGTCGAGGGAAACTTCACGCTCTTCTGTAAACACGCGCATCACCTGCTCACCACACAAATTGGTTAAAACAATTTCCCGGGGCAAGTTCTCTACGCCCGAAAAAGACAGCTTGCAAATCCCACTCGAAGGGTTAGGGAATATATTGCAAGCAGTGGTGGCGCCGGCAATTTCAGTGTTAGCAAGTACACCACAGGCAGGATTGCCCACTCCCGAAGTGGAGAGGGTAAGGCCATAGTCGTACAAGAGTTCAACAACTTCTGTGGCATAATTTTCTCCATTGGCAAAAACGGCTATGCCCATTTCATTGTCCAGGTCAAAATACATCTCTGTGCTGATGCCGTATTCTCCTCCGCTATGTCCCCAGAGTTCAATCGGTCCGGAAGAGACTTGAAAAGGTTCTTTGTAGAATTGCAGACCTTGTGTGGGATCTAAAGAAGGAACCTGAGGGGTAAACATCTCGTCGAAAGTAGAGGCAGAGAGGATTTGGCTGTTTTGGAGGATGCCTCCCTGTAAAACAGCTATCATAAAATTGGCTATATCGCGCACATTGGTGTGCAGCAGCCCATCGGGATAATCTGCGAAGCTGTAATGAGCAAGGGGTTCGTACTGCCCCGCGTAATAATCATGGGGATTGGCCAGCATATTGAGGTTGGGATACTCTGCGAGAAACCAATGCGTGTTGCTCATACACAGCGGTGCAAATATATTTTGCTCGCAATAATCTGAAAAAGGCATACCGGAGATGAGCTCTACCAAATACCCCTCCAGAGCAACAGCTATATTGGAGTAGTTGTAAACACTGCCCGGAGGGTGATTTACAAAATTGTTGTTGGGATTGTAGTCCTGCCCTGTGGGTGAAAAATACCGCTCCATACAATCGGCCAGGGTAATGAGGGGGTCTCCATTCCAGTTGTAGTAATTGTCAAGCGCATTGCCATCTTTAATAGAGGAGGTATGCGTCAGCAACATCCGGAAAGTGATGGGCATGTTTTCATAATTGGGAATTTCCACATCAAAGGGCATGTAGTTGTTGATGTCTTCGTCGAGCTCAAGCAATCCCTGCTCATTGAGTTGCATCATGGCGATGCCGGTAAAGACCTTCGAAATAGAGGCAATCATTTGCGAAGTGGTATCGGTATAAGGCGTTTCCAAATCGGTATTGGCAAAGCCATAAGACTGCATCCAAACGATTTCGCCATCTTTGACCACCACGGTAGAAAGTCCGGGCAAATGGCGCCCGCTCATGACATCCTGAATAGCAACATCTATGGCTGCCGAAGGGTTTGGGTTTTGCGCGAAAGCGCTCACCCAAAGCAGAGCGAACAGTAAAAAAGAGAATTGTTTTTTCATTTTTTGGGGTTTAGCTATGCAGTCTGCACCCGTTAAAACATTTGGCGAAAGCCAAACAAAGATAGGCAATAAAAGGGAAATACTCAAATTTCGGGTTCACTGCCCCAGGCCAAGGCCATACTTGAGGATGCAATAGATGGCTCTGAATCCGTCTTTGGCGCCGATTTTTTTGCCTTCTTCGTAGGTTCGGCCATAGTAGGAGATGCCCACTTCGTAGATGCGGATGCCGGGGATGCGCGAGATTTTAATGGTAACTTCCGGCTCAAAGCCAAAGCGTTTTTCGCGGAGGTCAAGCTGTTTGAGATATTTGGCCTTGAAGAGCTTGTAGCAGGTCTCCATATCGGTCATGTTGAGGTTGGTTACCGCATTGCAGAGCGTCGTCAGGAATTTGTTGCCGATGCTGTGCCAAAAGAAGAGGATGCGGTGTGGTTTGGCTCCCATGAAGCGCGAGCCATAGACCACATCGGCATGGCCTTCGAGCACGGGGCGAAGCAGCTCATTGTACTCCCGCGGATCGTACTCCATATCGGCATCCTGTATGATGATGAATTCTCCCGTAGCTTTTTCGATGCCGGTATGCAGGGCGGCGCCTTTGCCCAGATTGATCTCGTGCTTGTAGTAGCGGATATCTTGCCCGGGATGCTCCTCCATAAACTGAAGAATGATTTCCTCCGAACGGTCTTTGGAGCAGTCGTTGACCAGGATGATCTGCTTTTCAATACCCGCCGTCAACTCCACCGAGTTGACGAGCTGCAGAATCTGCCGGATGGTCGCCTCTTCGTTATAGACGGGCATGATGATGGAGAGTTTGTTTTTTTCCTGCATCGCTTATTCTTTAAAAGTTTGCAATCGGAGCCCATAGATAAGCACTTTTTTAGAGCTCCCCCCATTCCAAAAGAGGCATTCGACCCCATCGAAGGGTTCTTCAGGTTTTTTGACATCCAGATAAAGTGCTTTTTTCTGGCCATCGTGCATAAATCGCTGCACCCTGATTTTTCGCTCTTTAACCACCTGACCGGCTCGTTTGAAGCGCAGGATAAATTGGGTCATTTTCCAGACATCCCACTCCTTGGGCCCCAGTTGAAAAGTGGCCGATGCTCTCACCCAATCGTAATCCCCTTCGCCGGTAAGAGGGATGAAAACCGGTTCGCTCCATTCCTTTTCAGCGCCTAACTCCAGCGTATCACTCGTATCTTCATAGACCAAGTGCAAATCCCGCGCCTCGCCTTCGTACAGCTCATTGGTATCTAACAGCTTGAGGTATTCGATATTTTTTGAGAGGCGTCCAATGGTCTTCCAGTAGTAAGCTCTCGTCATCTGGCCCACCTTAAGCATTCCGCCCTTATGCGCCTGGTGGGTGAACCACAAATTCACATAAGCGAAGAGCAAAAAGAGCAGGACAGTTGCATATTTCAACAACTTTCCCCCATTAAAAGCCCAATCCAAAAAAGCCGCGAGGGGAAATGCCAAAACGGGATAGGCCTGCACCATCGTCCGCTGCCCGAGGGAGCCGCCATACCACCAGATGTCCCAGGCAAATGCGATGTAAATAAAGAGTGCAGAGAACAGCGCTGTAACGCCAAACAACTTCTTATCTTTTTTCCATAAAATCAAAAAACCGGGCAGGGAAAACAGCATCATAGGCGAGTACATCAGCCAGCCGCTTTTATAGCTGAAGAGGCCATTCGCTATGTGCGGGTGCAACCAGCTAAACCCCTGATCCTGATAGGAATACACAATCCAGTCTCCCGTTGCATATTTCCAGTAAAATAATTGCAAAGAACCTGTGATCGCCGTCATCAAAACCGCCAGCAGCAGCATACCCACATGCTCTTTCCAAAACCGAAAATGCTGCGCAACAGCGCTTCTATCAAACACATTCACTCCCCACAAAAGAGGTATAATTGCCGAGAGTATCTCCGTCGGTCGCGTGAGCGCTGCCAGCCCGACAAGCAGTCCGACGCCCAACGCCTTACCCCACGAAGGATTACTGTAAAATCTCATACTCAACCAAATCAACAAAGCGTAAACAGCAAATAACCCATTGTGCGTCATGGCCCCGTCTATGGCGGTGTAATTTAAGTAATTTGTACCCAGCACAAGGGCAGCCAGCGTCAAGCTCACCACCCCGTCTTTAAAATAAACGAGCAAAATTTTGCGCAGAAAAAACAGCCCCAAAAAGGCCACCAACAGGCTACCGACAGAGATCATAAACTGATAGGGGAAGGAGAATCCATCGGCCTCATACTTTGGCGAGAGGGAAGCCCAGGCATGGGCCGCAAAAAAGAAAGGAGCATATTGAAGGGCCTGTCCGAGCGAGTATTTCATCACATAATTCCCCGACTTTTCATGCCGAAAAGCCTGTTGAAAATCGGGTGTAGGCCGGTACTTCTGCAAGATGCTGTCACGAAAGCTGCACTGCTTCAAATCGCCGTAAATGAACAGGGCCGGCAGGTACATGTAATACCCCGACACATCCCAAGCCAAAGTAGCCTCCGTGCCCCCCTTTGTCCAACGCGGATAATAGAGAAAATGCGTCAGCAGAATGAGGAGGTAGAGCAGGTAGAGGGTGTGGGTGGATTTGAGCTGCATTTGAGGTGTTTTGGAAAGGGATTTTGGGGTGAAGATAGGGGGATTTTTGGGATTTGGGAGGGTGGATTTTGTTAAATCACTGTTCACTACAGACATGTCATGTCTTATAGACATGACATGTCTCGCGCGCGCGTCACGCGCGCACACGCGCGCGCGAGGCAGCCCCCCCAAAAAAAATCCCAAAAACCCTTGCTTTTTTCAAAAACCCCCTTATCTTTGCAGCGCGAACATCTTAGGCGAAGGGCCATTTTGTCCTTCCGCCACCTCCTCTCAAAACAAAAACACGAACACCTGTGCTCAAGGGAGCAGACCGTGCCGTACAACGGCATGGCGGCTCCGATGTATTCATCCGGGCAGTGCCACAGTACTGCCCACAAACGTGTTTGTGTCATGTTAGTAAAAACCAATGCAGGGGCTGTACAGGGCGTAACCGCCCGCCCCATTGTCGTCGAAGTGAACGTTCGGGGAGTTGTCTCCCACGACCGGCAGGCTTATTGCATGGTGGGCTTGCCCGACAATGCCGTCCGCGAAGGGTTTCAGCGGATTGGGGCGGCCATCACCACGCTGGGCTATGCCATGCAAAGGCGCTACACCGTCGTCAACCTCGCGCCGGCAGACTTGCGGAAGGAGGGCTCCGCTTACGACCTGCCCATCGCTGTAGGCATGCTTGCCGCCTCAGGGCAAATCGAGATTAAAGGCCGCTTGCAAGACTACATGCTCATGGGCGAACTGGCCTTAGACGGCATGCTCCGCCCCATCAAAGGTGCGCTGCCCATTGCCAGCCTCGCCGCGCAAATGGGCATCAAAGGGCTGTTCATCCCCCGTGAAAATGCCCGGGAAGCGGCCATCGTCGGGGGCAAACTCAAGGTATATGGAATCACCAACCTGCGCGAAGCCGTGGACCACCTCACCGGTGCGAAGCCCCTCCAGCCCATTGAAGTGAATGCCGAAGAGGAGTTCCTGCGGCAACGCCACCGCCACCAGGTGGATTTCTCCGACGTCAAGGGGCAGGAGAACATCAAGAGGGCTTTGGAAATCGCCGCCGCAGGGGGGCATAACGCCATCCTCATCGGCCCTCCCGGCGCGGGCAAAACCATGCTGGCCCGCCGGCTGCCCACCATCCTGCCGCCCCTGACCTTTGACGAGGCCATGGAGACCACCAAAATCCACTCCGTCGCAGGCAGGCTGCCCAAAAACAAAGCGCTGATCACCAATCGCCCCTTCCGGGCACCGCATCACACCATCAGCGATGTGGCTATGGTGGGCGGCGGCTCCAACCCCATGCCCGGAGAAATTTCCCTGGCACACAACGGCGTGCTCTTCCTCGACGAATTGCCCGAATTTCGCCGCAGCGTGCTGGAAGTACTCCGCCAGCCCATGGAAGAGCTGAAGGTAACCATCTCCCGCGCCCGCATCTCCGTGGACTATCCCGCCAACTTCATGCTGCTGGCCTCCATGAACCCCTGCCCCTGCGGCTTCTACAACCACCCGGAAAAGAGCTGCGTCTGCGGTACCAACGCAGTCAAAAAGTACCTCAACCGCATCTCCGGCCCGCTGATGGACCGCATTGACCTGCACATCGAAGTAACTCCCGTCAGCTACGAAGAACTATCCGACGAAAACATCCGGACGGAGAAGAGCGAAGAGGTGCTGCAGCGCGTCATCAAAGCCCGCAACATCCAGGCTCAACGTTTCAAAGACGCCCCCGGCATCTACAGCAACTCCCAAATGCCCGGGCGCATGGTGCGCGAAGTCTGCGCCTTAGACAGCGCCTGCAAGGAAACCCTCAAGCGCTCCATGGAAAAACTCAAGCTCTCGGCCCGCGCCTACGACCGCATCCTCAAAGTCGCCCGCACCATCGCCGACCTCGAGGCCTCGCCCAACATCCGGCTCCACCATTTGGCGGAAGCCATACACTGCCGAAATCTCGACCGCGCAGAATGGGCCGGCGCCGGAGCCGAAATACTGACGTAAATTTGCGCAACCGAATGCCCGTAAACTTGTTTAGTTAGGGAAACAGAAAATGCCGGCTTCTAAGCCGCAGGGCATGGGTAGCTTCTGCTTTCGCAAAACACTGCAACGAGCACAAACTTATGTTTCCAAAATACGATGTCATCGTAGTAGGCGCCGGGCATTCCGGTTGTGAGGCCGCTGTGGCAGCGGCCAACATGGGCAGCCGCGTACTTCTCGTTACGATGAACATGCAGACCATCGCCCAAATGTCCTGCAATCCCGCCATGGGAGGCGTGGCCAAAGGGCAAATCGTGCGGGAAATAGACGCCCTCGGGGGCTATTCCGGCATCGTTACCGACAAAACGCGGGTGCAATTCCGGATGCTCAACCGCTCCAAAGGGCCTGCCATGTGGAGCCCCCGCGCTCAGAGCGACCGCATGCTCTTCGCCCATACCTGGCGGATGATGTTAGAAGCCCACCCCAACATAGACTTCTGGCAGGAAATGGTAAACGGCCTCATCGTCAAGGGAGACCGCGTGTTGGGCGTGCGCACAGGGCTGGGGCTGGAAATCGAAGGAGAAACCGTCATCCTCACCAACGGCACCTTCCTCAACGGCATCATTCACATAGGCGAAAAGCAATTCGGCGGGGGCCGTGCAGGTGAGCGCGCCGCTACGGGACTCACCGAACAACTCATCGAACTGGGCTTCGAAGCCGGCCGCATGAAAACCGGAACGCCCCCCCGCGTGGACGGCCGTACCCTGCACTACGAACGCATGGAAATCCAGGAAGGCGATGCCGAAGCCGGACGCTTCTCCTTCACCAATACGCCCGTGCCGGAGCGACAATTGCCCTGCCACATCACCTATACCAACCCGAAAGTACACGAAATCCTGCGCACGGGCTTTGAACGCTCGCCCATGTTTACGGGACGCATCCAGGGCATCGGGCCGCGCTATTGCCCCTCCATAGAAGACAAAATTGACCGCTTCGCCGAGCGCGAAAGCCACCAGCTTTTCGTAGAGCCCGAAGGCTGGGAAACCTGCGAAGTCTATGTCAACGGCTTTTCCTCCTCCCTGCCGGAAGAGGTGCAGTACAAAGCCCTGCGCCTGATTCCCGGCTTTGAAGATGCCAAGATGTTTCGCCCCGGCTATGCCATTGAATACGACTTCTTCCAGCCTACCCAACTGAAGCCCTCTTTGGAAACCAAGCGCATCAAAAACCTCTTCTTCGCCGGCCAAATCAATGGCACTACCGGTTATGAAGAGGCCGGCGCACAGGGACTCATCGCCGGCATCAACGCGCATCTCGCCATACGAGAGGAGGAGCCCTTTATACTCAAGCGCTCAGAGGCCTATATCGGCGTCTTGATAGACGATCTCGTCAATAAGGGCACCAAAGAACCCTACCGCATGTTCACCTCGCGGGCCGAGTACCGCATTCTGCTGCGCCAGGACAATGCCGACCTGCGCCTCACGCCCCTCGCCCACAAGTTGGGTATGCAGGGCATGGAAGCGCGCATGGCTCGCGTGCGGCAAAAGGAAGAAGCCTGTAAGGCCATCACCCGCTTCATGGAGGAATTCAGCGTAGCTCCCGAAGACATCAATTCCTTCCTCGAAGAAAAAGGCTCCGCCAGCCTGCGCCAAAAAGTCAAGCTGAAAAACATCCTGAGCCGTCCCCACATCCAAATAGAAGAGCTGCGGCAGGTGCTGCCCGAATTGGCTCGCTTTCTGCAGGCCTTCGATGAAGAGAGCATCCGCCTGGCTGCCACAGACCTCAAGTACAGCGGCTACATCCGAAAGGAAAAGGAGATGGCCGAAAAAATGAATCGCCTCGAGCAGGTTTTCCTGCCCGAAAAGCTCGAATATCAAAAATTGCACGGCCTCTCCAGTGAGGCCCGTGAAAAACTCCTCGCCATACGCCCGCGCACCCTGGGGCAGGCCAGCCGCATCAGTGGCGTGTCGCCCGCCGACATTTCGGTGCTGCTCGTATATTTGGGGCGATGAAACGAGCCTTCTTCTCCAACTTTCTGCTGCTGCTGGGCGTCAACCTGCTGGTGAAGGTAACTTATATCTTCGGCATTGACCGCAGCGTGCAAAACACCGTTGGCACGGAAGTCTATGGCCGTTATTTCACGCTTTTGAGCCTGGCTATGCTGTTGCAAATCATTGCCGATTTCGGACTTGCCTACTACAACAGCCACAAGGTCGCGGGCCACCCTCCCCTCGTCAGCAAGTACTTCCCCAACCTGCTGCTACTCAAGCTCTTTCTGGCCGGCGGCTACCTGCTCAGCCTGATTGGCCTGGGCTTTGCCCTGGGTTACGCTCCCCGGGACTTACCCCTGCTCTCTCTGCTGGCCGTCAATCAGGTGCTGGTGTCCTTTCTGTTGTTCCTGCGCTCTACGCTGGCAGCTTTGGGCGATTACCGCAAAGACAGTCTGCTCTCTGCTTTTGACAAGCTTTTGCTGGTGCTTTTTGGAGGGTTTTTGCTGTTCGGGCCCTTTCGGGCAAATTTTCAGATCATCTGGTTCGTCCTGGCTCAAACGCTCTCTCTGCTGCTCGCCCTGGCAACGGTCTGGCTGACCCTGCGCCCGCATCTGCCCGACTTGCAATGGCGCTTCAGGAAGTCTTTTGTGGCGCTCATGCTCAGGCGCTCTACGCCCTATGCCATGACCGTACTGTTGATGGTCTTATACACCCGTTCGGATGTAATTATGTTAGAGCGGCTTTTGCCGAAAGGCGCTATAGAAGCCGGCATTTATGCAGGAGGCTATCGCCTGTTGGACGCCGCCAACATGCTGGGATTCTTGTTTGCCGGATTATTGTTACCCATGTTTTCAGGCATGTTGGGAAGGCAGGAAGACATCAGGCCGCTGTTCGACCTGGCGCTGCGTCTGATTTTTGCCATTGCGACCTCTGTGGGCATTACTGTTTTCTTCTTCCAGGCCGAAGTGGTAAAGCTCTTGTATGTAGAATCCACGCCCTATTGGGGTGTGGTACTGGGCTGGCTAATGCTGACCTTCATCATCACCAGTCTTTCCTATATATACGGCCCGCTCATCACGGCAGGCGACATGATTTCGCGGCTGAATCGCTATTACGCTTACAGCATTTTGCTGAATGTCGTACTCAACCTGCTGCTCATTTTTCGCTTTGGCGCTGCCGGAGCGGCCTTTGCGACTTTTTTGACTCAGGGCTTTGTGCTGCTGATTCAGGCTCGCCTGTGCCAGAAGCGTTGGCCGGGCCTGCTTCGCAGCTCACAATTCGTGCAAATGGCTCTTTTTACCCTGCTGGCAGTGTTGAGCGCTACGGCTTTTCACCGCTGGCATTCCCTGCCCTGGCTCCCGGCCTTTGCCCTGGCATTGAGTTTGGAAATGCTGCTCGCTTTCGCCATCCAACTGCTTTCCCTGCCCGAATTGTGGAAAATGCTGTCGGCCAAAACCGAAGATTCATAAAGCTGCCTTATCTTGCGGTGTTTTTTGCACAACAACTCAGAGCCACATGGTTCAAAAAGACCTGAAACTGACGGACATCATCAAGCAATTGCTGGAGCGTCGCAAGTATATTCTGGGCATCACTTTTCTGACTGCCATAGGCACGGCCATCATCAGCCTGCTGCTGCCGGTGTATTATCAGGCTTCAACCTTGTTTTATGCCGCCAGCCCGGACCTGGCCTCGCCCGAGCAGATTTTTGGCGAAGCCAACACCACCACCCAATACTACGGCACGGATTCCGACCGCGACCGCCTGTTTTCCATTGCCCGCTCATCGGCAGTTACGGATTTTTTGATTCAAAAATTTGACCTGTACAAGAGGTACGACATAGACTCCACACACGTAAAGGCCCCTTACCGCGTCAAAGAGCAACTGCTGGATTTATACACCGTTGAGAAAACCAAGTACGATGCCCTGGAGTTGTCCGTAGAAGACCGCGACCCGCAAATCGCCGCCGAGATGGCCAACGCAGCCCGCGAGCGCATCAACGAGGAGGCTCAGCGCCTCATCCGAGAAAGCCAGCAAAAAATGCTGAACACCTATCAAAAGGCCATCGAAGAGCAAAGCACTTACCTCAAGACTTTGGAAGACTCCCTCAAACTTTTGCGAAACACCTATGGCGTTTACAACACGGAATCCCAAAGTGAGCAACTCGCCAATCAACTGGCCTCCGAAAAACGCCAATTGAGTTTTGACAAAGCCCGCCTGAAACGCTACCTCGAAATGGGAGGCGTCCCCCGAGACACCATCCGCTACCTGCAGGCAGCCATTGCCGGCAGGGAGCAAAGCCTTCAGGATGTGGAAAGCCGCCTGGAAAAATTTTCTCAGGGCATGTCCCGCATAGAAATGCTGGAGACTACGTATGAAGAAATATCCGACAAGCTCTCCGAACTGCAGACCCGCAAAAACCAACTGCAAACGGCCCTGCAGTCGGGCTTTACAGCTCTGCACATCGTAGAAACAGCCCAGGTACCCACCATCAAATCCCGCCCCAAACGCAGCATTTTGGTCATTATGGCCGCCATGGCTGCCTTTATGTTTTCCGTTCTCGGCGTTTTGCTGTACGAAAACTACAAAGATGACTTCCGATGAGCAGGCAAATGCGGCTAAAAAGCCCTACCTTTGCTTACTTCCAAATTAAAACCCACAAAAAATGTTACACCCGCTCAAAGCGTTGCTGCTCGTCTTTCTATCGAGCCTTACCATCTCTGCCTGCACACTTTTCAAACAGGCAGAAACTGCTTCTGAGGAAAACCTGAAAATCGAGGAGCGCCAATTAGATACTCTGAACGTATTTGCCGAAAGGCCACAGGAAAACTCTTCCAAAGATATCTACACACTCCCCCGATACAACCCCTCCGCCACCCGCATCAACGACCTTTTGCACACTTCGCTGGACCTCTCATTTGATTGGGAGAAGCAGGCCGTCATAGGTACGGCGAGGTTGAAAGCCAAACCTTACTTCTACCCCACAAGCACCTTTGAGCTGGATGCCAAGGGCTTTGAGATTCAGGCCGTTTCTCTGTTGCCTTCCGGCAAATCCTTAAACTACGAGTACGACGGCAAGAAGCTCTCCATACAGCTCGACCGCGAATACACCCGCGAACAGACTTACGAAGTTGAAATCAAGTACATCGCACATCCCAAAGCCGAGGGAGGCAGCGCCGCCATCAGTTCTGACCGGGGCCTGTACTTCATCAATCCGGAAGGAACTCCGGGCAAGCCTCAACAAATATGGACGCAGGGTGAAACCGAAAGCAACTCCCGCTGGTTTCCCACTATTGACAAGCCCAATGAGCGCCACACCCAAGACATTCGCCTGACGGTACAGGACCGCTTCGTTACCCTCTCCAACGGCCTGCTGGTATCTTCCACCCCTGCCGGCAACGGCATGCGCACCGATTATTGGGTGATGGACAAGGGACATGCACCTTACCTCACCATGATTGCCGTAGGCGAATGGGCCGTCGTCAAAGATACCTGGAACGGTATGGAAGTCAGCTACTACGTGGAGCCCGAGTACGAAGAAGATGCCCGCAGTATTTTCCCCTATACGCCCGAGATGCTGGCCTTTTATTCAGACATCCTGGGCATTCCTTACCCCTGGCAGAAATACTCACAAGTCGTAGTGCGCGACTTCGTATCCGGAGCTATGGAGAACACCACGGCCGTTACCTTCATGGAGATGGTGCAGGGCCACAGCGAAGACCTCGTAGATAGCGATATGAACGAGCTCATCGTTACGCACGAAATGTTTCACCATTGGTTTGGCGATCTGGTAACCACCGAAAGCTGGGCCAACATCACCCTCAACGAAGGCTTTGCCAACTACAGCGAATACCTCTGGATGGAGCACAAACACGGCCGCGATGCAGCAGAAGCCCATCGCTTAGAGGAGATGGACGGCTACCTCTCCTCCCGCTTCTGGCACCCTCTGATTTACTTTGGCTATAAAGACAGGGAAGACGTCTTCGACGGGCATTCCTACAACAAAGGGGGCCTGGTGCTGCACATGCTTCGCACCATGATTGGCGATGAGGCCTTTTTCACAGCTCTGCAGCAATACCTTCAGAAAAATGCCTATACCGATGTAGAGGCCCACGAGTTGCGCCTCGCCTTTGAAGACGTTACCGGCCAGGACCTCAACTGGTTTTTCAACCAATGGTACTTCGCTGCCGGGCACCCCGAGTTGAATATCGAGAAATCTTACTCTGCCGAAAATCAAACGGTCAGCCTGAGCATCAGCCAGGTGCAAAAGCCCACAGAGGAGATACCGGCCATCTTTCAATTGCCCTTCCGCGCAGAGGTTTACATGCCCGATGGCAGCAGGCAGAGCTATTCCTTTACCATGAATCAGCGCGAACAGACTTTCCGGATGCCCGCTGCTCAAGAGCCCGCATTGGTGGTCTTTGATGCCGACCACAGCCTGCTCGCCGTCGTCAACTACCCCAAAACGGAAGAAGAGTACGCTTTTCAGTACCGCCACGCACCCACCTACTACGATCGCCATGAAGCCATTGAACAACTGCAGCAGAAGAACTCATCACTCCTGGACCCCATTTGGACACTGGCTTTAGATGATCCCGCCTGGCAAATACGCCAGATGGCCGTAGAAAACTGTTCAGCTACTGATGCCAACATCCAACGCATCGCTCAAATGGCCCTGAATGACCCCAGGGCAGATGTACGCGCCGGCGCCCTCTACCGCCTTGGAGACACCCAAGACAAAGCATGGCTGAAGGTAGCCATGGAAAGCATAACCAAAGATCCTTCTGCTGCCGTGCGGGGTGCAGCCCTCAGCCTCATTTACGACTTAGACCCCTATGCCGCCCTCGAAGCTGCCGAAAAACTCCAAAACAGCAAGAGCAGCGCACTGATCAGCGCCCTGGCAGAGATTTTTGCACAAACGGGCGATCCCAAATATCTCGACTTTTTTGAGTCAAAATTTGACTTGATGAACAACTTTGACGGCATCGGATTTGTAAGTTTATATGCAGAGCTGGCTCTAAACGTGAATCCGGAGTCTATCAAGCGTGCTGCAGACCATCTGGAAAAGGGCGCCCTCAATGCCAACTACATGCCTTGGTATCGCTTCGGCATGGTCAGCGCGCTCAATAAGCTCCACAACGGACTCGTTGAAGCTATCATAGACATTGGTCCCGATGGCAGCCAACAACTCGTCCAATTGGACGAAGAAATCAAAGCGAAAATCAACGGAATCAAAGAAGCGGAATCGGACAAAAGGCTGAAAAGCATGTACAAAAGATTCCCCTCTTCTTAAAAAACAGCACGGGCAGGTGAAGTGCCACCTGCCCGCAAACCCATAATTGCGCAGAAGATGTATGAAGAACTGATCCAAAAGCTCGACCATTTTATCCGCAGGTACTATCTCGACAAATTGATTCGGGGTAGCCTGTACGCTTTGGGATTTATTGTGTTGGCATTTCTGTTGGCAACTTTTCTCGAGGCAGAGTTTTACTTTAGCAAAACCGGTCGCATTCTTCTTTTTGGCACCTTCCTCTTGTCTTCGATTGCCGCCCTGGCTTTTTGGGTATTTCGCCCCCTGCTCAGTTATTTTCGCCTTGGCAAAGTCATTTCTCACGAGCAGGCTGCTGTCATCATTGGCAACCACTTTTCCGATGTGGAAGATAAGCTCCTCAACATCCTTCAATTGCGCAGGCAAGCCGATGAGGCAGAAGATGTCGAGCTCATTCTTGCAGGTATTGAACAAAAATCTGCACAAATACGCCTCGTTCCTTTCAAAAAAGCCATAGACCTTTCGGTAAATAAAAAATACATAGGTTATACGCTCATCCCGCTGTTGTTGCTCATCTCCATTTTGCTGATAGATGCCAATTTCATCAAGCAACCGACGCAACGACTCATTCACCTCAACAAAGAATTTGAAAAACCCGCCCCCTTCAGCTTCGTCCTACACGATGAAAACCCTGAAGTCATACAATACGAAGACTATCCCCTCGAAGTAAAGGTCGAAGGCGAGACCCTGCCCGATGAAGTTTACATCACCTTTGACGGCTTGGAATACCGCTTAAAAAAAGAAGCTCCGGACCGTTTTATTTATCGCTTCAGGAAAGTGCAAAAAGACCGTTTATTCCGCTTGTTTGCGGGGCCGGTCAGCAGCAAAGAATACGAGCTCAAAGTACTGAAAAAGCCCAACATGCCGGGCTTTGACATTCAATTGGACTATCCGGCCTACACCGGCAGAAAAGACGAAACCATTTCCAACACCGGTGACCTGCTCATTCCCGCAGGGACTCGCATTGTCTGGAATTTCAAAACGGAAAATACCGAAAACATTGGCCTTTTACTGCCTGAAAAAGAGCAAATAGTATTTGCCGAAAGGCGCGGAAATGACGTGTTCTACTTCAAGCACACGGCCATGAAGCCGGGCACCTACAAACTGTTTCTCTCCAACGAAATGCTGCCCAATGCCGATAGCATCACCTACTCCATGAACGTCATCCCCGACGAATATCCCGTCATTGAAGTGGAAGAGTTTCCCGACAGCACAGACCGCAAGTGGTTGTATTTCATAGGAGAGACCTCCGATGATTACGGCCTGTTAAAGCTCACCTTCAATTACCGCATCACCTCATCAGACGGGCAGAGCAGCGAATTGGTTAGTTTGCCCATTCCTCTGTCAAACTCCGGCAAGAAACAGGCCAAAGTCAGAAATGCCGAATACACGCACAGTTGGAATCTCGGAGCATTGGATTTAAAGCCCGGCGACCAGGTCAGCTACTATTTTGAAGTCTTTGACAACGATGCCGTGCATGGCAGCAAATCTTCGCGCACGCAGCCCCGCGTTTATGCCATGCCCACGGTAGAAGAATTTGAAAAAATCGAAGAGGAAAATATCGAAGAAATTCAGGAGCGCCTCAACAAGGCTTTGGAAGAAAGCAAAAAAATCCAGGAACAACTCAAGAAAAAACGGGAAGAACTCCTCCAAAAAGAAGAGCCCGACTGGCAGGACCGCAAAGAGTTGGAAAAACTGTTAGAGCGGCAAAAGGAATTGATGGAAGAAATCCGAAAAGCCCGAGAAGCTTACAAAGAAAACCTGGAAAATCAACAGGAGTTTCGCGAGCGCAGTGAGGATATTCTCCAAAAGCAAGAGCAACTCCAAAAGCTCATGGAAGAGACCATGGACGAGGAGATGCAAAAACTGATGGAGGAGATACAGAAGATGCTGGACGAGATGCAAAAGGATGAGGCACTGGAGCAAATGGAAGAATTCCAGTTATCGGAAGAAGAATTGGAAAAAGAGCTCGACCGCGCTTTGGAGTTGTTTAAGGAACTGCAACTCGAGCAAAAGATGGATGAGGTCATCCAGGAGTTAGAAGAATTAGCCGAGCAGCAGGAAAAACTGAGCGAAGAAACCGCCAATGAAGAGAAGCCGCAGGAAGAGCTCCAAAAAGAACAGGAAGAGATCAATGAAAAATTTGATGAGCTTCAAGAGAAGATGGACGATATCCAGAAAATGAATAAGGAGTTGGAAAAGCCCAAGCCTCTCGAAGACCACAAAGAAGAGAGCGAAAAAATCGAAGAAGACCTGGATAAGAGTCAGGAGCAACTCGAGCAAAAAGAAAACCAGGGGGCTTCCAAATCACAAAAAAGCGCATCCCAAAAGATGCGTCAAATGGCACAGAGCATGTCTGGCAGCATGAAGAGCATGGCCATGGACCAAATGATGGAAGATATGGAGGCTCTGCGCCAATTGCTGGAAAACCTCCTGACGCTGTCTTTTGATCAGGAAAATTTGCAAAAGGATTTTCAGGAGACCGCCATCAACACGCCCCGCTACGTAGAATTGGTAAACAAGCAATTCAAGTTGGAAGACGATTTCCGGCTGGTCGAAGACAGCCTGCAGGCCCTGAGCAAGCGGGTTTTCCAGATCGAAAGCTATGTGATGGAAAAAGTCAGTGAGATCAAAACCAACATGAAGGATGCCACCGACCAATTGGAGGAGCGCAAGGTCAGTCAGGCCTCCAAGCATCAGCAATACGTGATGAAAAACCTCAACGACCTGGCGCTGATGTTAGACGAGGTCATGCAGCAGATGCAAATGCAGATGTCGGGCATGATGAGCGGCAATCAGATGTGCAACAATCCCGGGCAGGGCAAAGGCGGCAAGGGCAATGTGCCCAAGGACAAAATCAGCAAAGGCCAAAAGGAGATTTCCGAGCAAATGCGCAAGATGCTCGAGCAAATGCAAAACGGCAACATGCCTTCCAGCGAAGAATTTGCCAAAACGGCTGCCAGGCAGGCCGCACTCAGAGAGGCCTTGCGGCAAATGCAAAAAGAACTTCAACAGCAGGGCAAGGGCTCTAAAGAGCTGGAGGAGATCATGGACCAAATGAACAAGATCGAAACCGACCTGGTCAATAAGCGCCTCACCAATGAGATGATGAAGCGCCAGCAGGAAATTCTCACCCGCCTGTTAGAGCACGAAAAGGCCGAACGCCAACGAGACAAAGACAACAAGCGCAAATCAGAAACGGCCCAGGACTATCAGCGCAAATTACCCCCTGCTCTGGAGGAATACCTGCGCAAACGCCAGGCCGAAACGGAAGAATTGCGCAGCGTTTCTCCCCGCTTAACCCCCTATTACAAGCGCCTGGTCGAGGATTATTTCAAAAAAAGTGAAGAAAATTGACCTTTTTTTCACTTTTTTGGGCCCCAACCCTTGACAATGAGCAAAAAATGTCCGTATTTTGTAGCCTGCTGCTGCCCTCAACACCTGCCGGCACACAGCAATGGCTATCCCGACAACCGAGAAACCTCCCATGGACATATACATTTTGCTCAAACTGCCAAGGCAGTTTGAAGAAAAAGCTGTGCTTTAAACCTGCACAGTCTTTGGACGTTGTATAGAGAGCGGATTCATCTTTATACTACGTGTAAAACCCTGCAGCAAAGAGGAAATCTTTGCGTATTGTTCACGGATTCAGAAAGTTATGCTGAAAACAAAACTACAATCCAAGACTCAAAGTGTTCAGGAACTTGAACACATCGTACAGCGTATCGCTCGTGAGATGAACCTCCCCAAAGAAAAATTTGGCGACATCTACATCAGCCTGACGGAGGCCATTACCAATGCCATCCGGCACGGCAATGCAGAAGATGAGAACAAATTTGTTGAGCTGGAAATCATCCAAAAAGCCCCCAGCTCAGTGGCCTTCCGAATTACCGATCAGGGAAAAGGTTTTGATTATCAAAATTTGCCCGACCCCACCAGCGATGAAAATTTGCGCATTTGCGGCGGGCGAGGTGTTATGATTATGCAGGCACTCTCAGACGAAATGCATTTTCAAAACAATGGCCGCACCGTAGAACTGCATTTTAAATTTTAAAGCCAAGCCGGTACCATGCCATTTGACTGGCCGGAGCAAAATTTTGAAGAGAGCCCCATAGAAGCCCTGCTCCTATCCGGGGCTGATATGGAAGTCCCCGAAGAGCTCGAAGGGCTCCCCCTGGAAGATTGGCTCCGGGAAATCATCCGGGCTGAAGGCGGTGAACTCAAAAATTTGCAGTACATCTTTGGTTCGGACGAGTTCTTACACGACATCAATGTGCAGTATCTCAATCACGATACCTATACAGACATCATCACCTTTCCCCTCTCTGAATTCCCTCTCATTGAAGGCGAAATCTATTTAAGCATAGACCGCATACGCGAAAATGCCCGGACTTACGAAGCACCCTTTCTCACAGAACTTTTGCGCGTCATGGCTCATGGCGTACTCCATCTGCTGGGCTACAAAGACAAGACAAAAGCCGAGCAAAAAGAGATGAGGCAAAAAGAGGAAGAAGCCCTGGCTATGGCTCCGATTTAATGAAGAATGGTTCATTACAATGGTTCATTAAAAAAAGGATTCGTATAAAATTCCCGAACTTTGTAAAATTATGCTGTTCCTGCTATTTGCAGGGATGAGCGCCAGTTGTATTCAAAAACTTCAAGAAGACAGCATGCGCATTTTAAAGTTTGGGGGTTCTTCTGTTGGCAGTCCGGAGCGCATCCGGAGGCTGCTTGGTATTTTGCAGGATTACCGGGAGGGAGGGGTATCCTTTGCCGTAGTATGCTCGGCTTTTGGAGGGGTTACCGATCAACTCATCGAAATGAGCCATTTGGCGAAAGCCAATGATAAAGCTTATCTCAAGTACTACAAAGATTTTTGCAAGCGCCACCAGGATGCAGCTCAAGAACTCCTTGAGGGAGAGGAATTGCAAAAGGTACAGCAGGCTCTGGCAGAAAACCACAAAACCCTGGAAAACCTGCTGCTTGGCATTTCCCTGGTCAAAGAAACTTCTACGCGTACTTTGGACTACCTGCTCAGTTTTGGAGAGCGGAATTCCAATTACATTATTGCCGCAGCCTTTCGGCAAATGGGGTACGAGGCACAATACGTAGATGCCCGCAAGCTGATTCGCACCAACTCACTGTTTGGCAGGGCTGTTGTACATTTTCCCAAGACCAAAGCGCTGCTACAAGAGCATTTTGCGAAAGCAAGAGGCACTCAAATCGTCACGGGATTCATTGCCTCTGATGAAGAAGGCGCTACCACAACCCTGGGCCGCGGCGGCTCAGACTACACTGCATCTCTCCTGGCCGCTGCCCTCGGAGCTGAGCGCTTAGAAATATGGACAGACGTAGCCGGCGTACTGACTGCCGACCCCCGGAAGGTGAAAAGCGCCTTCCCCATCCCTCGGCTGAGCTATGCCGAGGCTATGGAGATGTCGCACTTCGGCGCCAAGGTCATTTACCCGCCAACCATTCAGCCCGCCATGTCAGCGGGCATACCGATATACATCAAGAGCACCTTTGCCCCTGAAAAGCAGGGGACACTCATCCAAAGGGAAGCCGACCGCAGCGATGAACCGGTCAAAGGCATCTCCTCTTTGGATCGAATCAGCTTGCTCACTTTATCCGGCAGCGGTTTGATTGGCGTGCCCGGAAGCGCTGCTCGTCTTTTTGATGCTCTGGCACGGGCAGATGTGAACATCATCCTCATCACACAGGGCTCTTCCGAGCACGCCATCACCTTTGCCGTGCTTCCCGAACAGGCTGAGCAGGCTCAGGCAGCCATAGAAGCAGCTTTTGAATTGGAAATGCAGGCCGGCATAGTCAAATCCGTCAAGCGGGAAGATGACATGGCCATTGTAGCTATCATTGGAGAAAACATGCGTTACCGCCCCGGAATTGCGGCCCACCTATTCACAGCGCTCGGACAAAACGGCATCAATGCCGTGGCCATTGCGCAAGGCTCCTCGGAGCTCAACATTTCGGTAGTCATACCTGCCAAAGATGAGCGCAAGGCACTCAACGCTCTGCACGAGCACTTTTTCCTGTCGGAGGTCGAAGTGAGGCATCTCTTCATTGTGGGAGTCGGCCTGGTAGGCAGCACTTTATTGGAGCAAATCCGGCAGCAATCGGATTCACTGCGGAAACACAAGAAGTTAGAAATTAAAGTGATTGGGCTGGCCAACAGCCGCAAGATGCTCTTCGACCCCGATGGCATTGAACTCGATTCGTGGAAAGAGCGCATAGAGACTTCCGGAGAACGCATGGACATGCAGGCTTATGTACAGCAGATGAAGGCCCTCAACCTCCGCAACGCCCTTTTTGTGGACAACACGGCAACAGAAGAAGTACCTCAATGGTACGCGGAGATTTTAGACAGCAGCATTTCCATTTCGACGCCCAACAAAGTGGCCGCTTCCGGGCCATACAAGCGGTATCGCGAGCTCAAGCAATTGGCACAGAAGCGCAACGTCGCCTGGATGTTTGAGACCAATGTAGGCGCCGGCCTTCCCGTCATTGACACCCTAAACGATTTGGTGAACAGCGGCGACCGCATTATTCGTATAGAGGGCGTGCTTTCCGGCTCTATGTCCTTCATCTTTCACGCTTTTCAGCATGGCATGGAATTCAGCGAGGCAGTTTTGGAAGCCAGGCGACTTGGTTATACAGAGCCGGACCCCAGGGATGACCTCAGCGGTAAAGATATGCAGCGCAAAATTCTCATTCTGGCTCGCGAGGCCGGTTATGAACTGGAGTTAGAGGACGTGCAGGTTGAATCCATATTGCCCGGAGAATTGTGGGCGCTCAAAAGTGTAGAGGAGTTTTTAGAGCGCCTGCCCGAGGCAGATGCTTCTTTTGCTGCCTTGCGGCAAAAGGCAAAGGATGCGGGGAAAGCCTTACGCCCGGTTGCATCCTTTACCGCCGGGGAGAAAAGGGCCGAGATTGCCCTTCGCGAAGTGGATAGCTCCCACCCTTTTTATGCATTGAATGCCGGCGACAACATGATTGCCTTTACGAGCATGCGTTACAAAGAGCGCCCGCTGGTCGTATATGGCCCGGGAGCCGGTGCTGAAGTAACTGCAGCCGGCATCTTCGCAGAGATCATTAACTTGCGGACTTAGACACCGGCCACAAACACTTTAGTAATAACAAATATAAAACAATGAGCACACCCGGAATTAAGATTTTTGCACCTGCCACGGTGGGCAATGTAGCTTGTGGTTTTGACGTATTGGGTTTGGCTATAGAGGGCTTAGGAGATGAGTTGATTGCGCGGCGGGTTGATGAGCCGGGTTTACGGATTGTAAAGATCACCGGAGCTAAGGGTAAGTTGCCTTATGAAGTTGAAAAGAACACCGCCGGTCTGGCCGGATTGCGGTTGCTTCAGCAGCTCGGCAAAGAGCAGGAAATTGGTATCGAATTTGAGTTGAGAAAAAAGATGCCGTTTGGAAGTGGTTTAGGCTCCAGTGCGGCCAGCGCTGTAGCAGGTGCGATGGCTGTAAACGAATTACTGAAGCGCCCTTTTGAGAAACGGGACCTCCTCCCCTTTGCTTTGGCCGGAGAGTCTGTTGCAACAGGCACGGCAGCACACGCAGACAATGTAGCGCCGGCTCTTCTTGGAGGCATTATTTTAGTACGTTCATCCAATCCTCCCGATGTACATCGTCTGCCGGCCATTCCCGGGCTGCAGATAACCATTATTAGTCCGAAGTTGGAGGTTATGACGAAGGAGGCTCGTTCTATACTATCGTCTCAGGTAGCTCTATCGGATTTCGTACAACAGAGTGCCAATCTGGGCGCCTTTGTCGCTGCTATGTACCGGCAGGATATAGAGCTTTTAGGGCGCTGCTTAAGAGATGTCATTATTGAGCCACAGCGAGCTAAGCTCATTCCACACTTTTATGAAGTGCAGGCTGCTGCCTTGGAAGCCGGTGCATTGGGGTGTAGTATTTCGGGAGCCGGCCCTGCAATTTTTGCGCTAAGCCCCAATAGCCTTATCGCTGAAGCCGTAGGTTTTGCCATGTGTTCTGTCTGGGACAAGTACGGCATAGAACACACGATATACCGCTCTCCCATCAATCTTGAGGGAGCCAGAAAAATGTAAAGGTCATGCGCTTATACGACATTGGCACACATACAGAAAGAGTAAGCTTAGAGCATGCTGTTTTCAAAGGGCTATCGGAGAATGGCAGTTTATACATGCCGGAGTCTATTCCTCAGCTCCCCCCCTCCTTTTTTGAGGAGATTGATCAAATGAGTTTCTCGGACTTATCTTTTGAAGTGGCCAAAGCGCTCATTGGGGATGACATTCCGGAAAATGCTTTGCGAAACATCATTGAAGATGCCATTGACTTTCCTGCCCCTTTGGTAAGTTTGGATGAAGACTGCGGAGTTTTGGAGCTTTTTCACGGCCCGTCTTTGGCCTTTAAAGATTTCGGTGCGCGCTTTATGGCCAGAGTCATGAGCTATTTTTTGAAAAAGCGTGGCGGGCATCTTCACATATTGGTAGCCACTTCGGGCGACACAGGCGGGGCGGTAGCAGCCGGTTTTTACGGCACGCCCAACATAAGAGTAAGCATCCTCTACCCTTCCGGCAAAGTGAGTCCACTGCAGGAAAAGCAGCTCACGACCTGGGGCAAGAACATCACTGCATTGGAGATCAAGGGCAGTTTTGATGATTGTCAGGCTTTGGTAAAGCAAGCTTTTACAGACCCTGATTTAGCCCATTTACCCCTCAGCTCAGCCAACAGCATCAACATTGCCCGTCTGATTCCCCAGACGTTTTACTACTTCGAGGCCTTTCGGCAAGTGCCCCGAGAGCGCAGAGAGCGGGTCGTTTTTTCCGTTCCCAGCGGCAATTTTGGCAACCTCACTGCCGGTTTAATTGCCAAGCGGATGGGTTTACCTGCCAAATTCATAGCCGCCACCAATGCAAACCGCGTCGTTCCGGACTACCTTGAGCGGGCAGAGTTCAGGCCACGACCATCTATTGCTACGCTTTCCAATGCTATGGATGTGGGGAATCCCTCAAATTTCAGCAGGATGCTGGAGCTTTATGGTTCCACGTGGAACATTGGGGGGAGAGGATTTTGGAGTGTGCGCGGTAATTTTGACCCTGCGCGCGTGGCTGCGCAGCTTAATCACCTTAGGTTTTATATTATGCGCGGTGATTTCGACCCTGCGCGCCGGCTCACGCAGCTCAATCACCTTAGGTTTCATATCATGCGCGGTGATTTCGACGCCACCCGCGCGGGCCGCCCGGCTCAATCACCTCTGGTCAGAAAAAAAACAATGCCCTTCTCCCCGGCGATTGAGCTTAGCCGAAATCAGAGGAGAGAAGCGTTCTGGAGCGTGCGCGGTGATTTCGACCCTGCGCGCGTGGCCGCCCAGCTCAACCACCTTGGGTTTCAGGTCATGCACGGTGATTCCGACCCTGTGCGCGCGGGTCGGCGCAGCTCAACCACCTTGGGGCAAGGAGGAGAGCGTTGTTCCACGTGGAACATGATGCGTGAAGATGTGCAAGGCGCAAGTTTTACAGACGAAGAGACTATTCAGGGCATCCAAAAGTATTTTGACAAATATCATTACACCTTTGACCCACATGGTGCAATCGGCATGCTGGCTTGGGAAAAATTGAGAAATGAGGGAGAATATGGCATCATTTTAGAGACAGCCCACCCAGCCAAATTTCTGGAGACCATGGAATCTGCTTTAGGAAGAAAGGTCGAAATCCCCCGGCAATTACAAGCAGTGGCAGATAGAGAGAAGGTGAGTATAGTTATGGAAGCAGGGTACGAGGGGTTTAAGGGATATTTGTTGAAAATGGGGGCTTCGGAGGAGATACGGTGATTTCGACCCAGCACGCTTGGCCGCGCGGCTCAAGCACCTTTGGGTCTTCGTATCATACGCGGTGATTTCGACTGCGCTTGCAGCGCGCTCAATCACCTTAGGGTACATATCAGGCGCGGTGATTTCGACCCCGCCCGCCCGGGCCCGCGCAGCTCAATCACCTTATTTCGACCCCGCCCGCTCGGGGCCGCGCAGCTCAATCACCTTATTTCGACCCTGCCCGCCTGGCCGGCGCAGCTCAATCACCTCAAGGCAGGATAAAACCAACGCCCTTCCCCCCGGCGATTGAGCAGCGAAGCGTAGTCGAAATCAG
>JALVES010000171.1 GCA_027030635.1 Saprospiraceae bacterium
TGTTTGTAGGTCTCTACTTTCCAATCCGGATTCACGAGGCGCAATCGGGCGGCGAGGGTATCTACTTTTTTATCCGAATCCAGCAACACTGCAATTTCATGGGCGGCATGAGGGGGTATGTTGAGAATGTCGTTGAGGTCTTTTCGCAGGATGAGGACTTGCAGCTCGTCGCGTTTGTTGTTGTTGGTTTCATACAGGCCGATGATGCGGAAAGAGGTGGCGACCACATCGCCTTCGGTGTTTTGCAGGGTCAGCACGACTTTTTTGTGCAGTCCGACTTTGAGCAGGGATGCCAGTCGGGTGCTTATGATGATGGGGTGCCTTTTTGGGCTTTCGCCAAACCATACCCCTTCTGTGAGATTCTTGTCGAATTGCGTAACCTCCCGCTCCTGCCCGGGGATTACGCCTTTGACCATGACGCCACGGGAGGACTTGGCCGAGGCAATGATGCCCTGAGCCAGGCTGCGCGCCGTAACGGCTTTGATGTCGGGTAGCGCTTGCTCTTTTAAAGGTATTTGCCGTCCCTGTCGGGAGGCAGGCCGTAAGGCTGAGGACAGTGAATCTGCATTTTGCAGATAATATTTGGCTTCGGGATTGTCTCTGAAGTCTTTGTCGTGGATTTGCAGGTGCGACAGATCTTCGCGAATGGCGTTGTTGACATAGCTCTGCGTCATGCCATTGACGTAGCCCAGAATCAACAGCAGGGCCCAGACGCCGAGGGCGATGGCTATGATGACGACCCAGGAGCGCAGCGGGCTTCGCCAGATGTTTCGGTAAGCGATTTTGAAAAGCATGCTCTTTATGATTTCATGGCCTCAACGACCTTTGTTTTGTGAATGACCCAATAGGGGTAAATGGCAAGGATGGTGGTTAATATAAATACCACAACGGCCTGCTTGACGAAGATGTCGGGATCGAAGGCTGCCGGGAAAATGGGTTCGAAGCCAAATTTGCGATAGATTTCGGTGGTGTCTTCCGACATTTTTGTGAGGTCTATGGGGTTTTTGTAAAAGTAGTAAATGACGGGAAAACTGGCCGCGAGGCCCAGCAGCGCTCCGATCAAGCCGATGAAGGTGATTTCCAGCCAAAACATGAACCCCAACAGGTAGCGTTTCATGCCGATGCCTATAAGGACGCCTATTTCGTATAGCCTTTCGCGGGTCATCATGAGCAGGGTGCCGAAGATACCGAAAGCTACGATGAGGTAGAGGATGGCGAGCATGAGGAGCGCTCCGGCGGTGTCAATGGCGCGCGCCTGCAGGAGCTCGGGCATCATGTCCATCCAGGAGAGGAGTTCGTAAGCGTCGGTGTCTATTTGCTGTTGTAGTTGTTGTGTGATGCTTTTTGCATCGGAGCCGCTTTGCATAAAGAGGGCGAGGGTGGTGATGAGGTTTTCTGCCCCGTACATTTGTTGGGCGGTTTTCAGGGGGAGGAAGACGATTCGTTCGTTGAGTTCGGGGGAGGGGAAGTGCAGGATGCCTTTGAGTACGTATTTACCTGCGGCATTGACGCCGTGATAGCCTTGTCCGATGAGCACGAGGGTGTCGCCGGGTTTGAGTTGGAGGTGAGCGGCGAGGGCGTCGGGTATGAGCACGGCATTTTCGCCTTGTTCGAAGTAGTCTCCTTCGATGAGGTGTTTGGATATTTGTGTGGCTGCTTCTTCTGCGAGGGGGTCTGTGCCTGTAACCATCACTCCGCGGCTGTTGTCGCCGGCTGAGGCCAGGGCGAAGGACTCCAGGCGGGGGGCTATGGCGGTTATTGATGTTTGCTTTTGCAGTGTTTGCATTAAGCTGTCGGAGGGGTGGAATGCTTTGTTGATGGTTTGTTCGTCCCAATATCCTTTTTTGTGAATTTGCACATAGCCGGTATAGGAGCGCAGGATGTTGTCTATCATGCCATCCCAGGCGCCTCTTTGGATGGACATGAGGAGGGAGGAGAGCAGTACGGCGAGGAAGACGGATGCTGCGGTGATCAGGGTTCGGCGTTTGTTACGCCAGATGTTGCGCCAGGCGAGTAACAGCTCTGTTTTTAGGACGGAGGCGAATTGGTTTTTTGATTTTGTTTCCATGATGTGATGTAGATGAGGACGGGGGCCATGTCGGTTTGTGGCATGGCTCCCGTCTTCATGGTTTTATTTCAGTCTTTTCATGTTTTGCACGGAGAAAAAGCTGTCGGGGATTTTGATGTCGAATTCCAGGTCGAGGTAGCGCACGAGGGTGCGGTTTTCGGGTTCTTCGGCGGGGATGACTTCGAGCAGGGTGGGGAGGGTGCGCCCGCCGAGGGTTTTGATTTCCTTGCCAAGTATAGTGTGTATGAGGTAGCCGTCTTCGTCGTAGAACTCCACTTTCAGTTCGAGGAAATCTTTTTTGCTAATCCACATTTCGATGCTTCCCCAGACGACGCCGGCCTCTTCTTTGGGGATGAGTTTGATGTGGTAGCAGGCTCTGCCGTCTATGGTTTCTTCGCCGAGGAGTTGGTGCTGATAGTCTTGGCTGAGGGAGGATTGTCGGACGAGGTCGTCGTTGGAGAAGTCGGAGCCCATCCAGGATTGTGCCATCATGGCCGGCGGCATTTTGATGACGCGTTCGATGGAGGGTTGCCAGTTCCAGAGTTCTTTGTTGCGTTTGAGGAAGGCCGTGCCTCGTTCGCGGGCGGGGGCGGTGATGAGCACCATGGCGTAGTCATCGCCTTTGCTCCAGATTTTCATGCGGAGCGTTCGTTGCCAGTCGGGGCGTATGATGGTCATTTCCATTTCTCCGCGGCTGGTTCTTCCGCGAAATTTTTCCTCTGCCCGCTTGACGATTTGTTCGGCGGAGAGGGTGCTTTGAGCGGGCAGCATTTGCCGAAAGGCGAATAGAGAAAAAAGGGCGAGGAAAAGCGCTTTGCGTTTCATGTCTTTATTTGTTTTGGGTGGGTAAAAAGCGTTTTAAGAGGTGTTCCTGCATTTGTTGGAGGGGGTAGTCTTTGGGGGTGAAGAGGTAGTGCAGCAGGACGCCGTCTAAGGTGGCGGCGAGGAAGCGGGCTTCTAAGTTTGGGTTTTTGACGGATAGTTGTTTAAACAGTCCGGCCATTCTTTGGAGGCTTTCGTTCATGAAGTCGTGCAGGGGCTGTTGTACCAATTCGAAGGTATTGCCTTTGAGGAGCATGAGGGTGTAGAGGCGCCAGTAGTCGGGTTGTTCGGTGGCGGCCTGGAACACGGCTTCAAGCAGGTGTGTGAGGACGGCTTTGGGAGGCGCGCCTGAGTCGTAGATGCTGCATTCGAGATGGCGCAGCAGTTCGATGCCTTCGCGGATGATGGCGAGCAGCAGGCTTTGTTTGCTGTCGAAGTAGTTGTAGATGAGGCCTTTGGAGACTCCGGCCTCGCGGGCGATTTCGTCCATGCTGGTGTTGCCGTAGCCCTTTCGGGCAAACAATTGCATGGCTGCCCGCCTGATGAGGGCGCTGCTCTCTTCGCGCATCTGTCGAAACCGTTGCTGCTTTTTATCGGTCATTGACTGACTGTTTAGTCAATGAACGGATGAAGGAGGGGGAAAGTTGCGTGTGGGGGGGATTTTTTTTGGTGGAATCGGGGA
>JALVES010000172.1 GCA_027030635.1 Saprospiraceae bacterium
CTCTCCTCCAGCGTAATACTCCCTTCCTCTGCCTGCAGGGTAGCGCGTACCCCTATGGGCAGCGTACATTGATTTTCGATGTGCCCGAAGGAGAGGCCACAGGCCAGCGGCTTGCCCAACGGCAGCAGGCGATCGGCCAGGGTTTCTTCGAGGCTTAGGGAGAGATCGTCGGCATCGGGTTGGCAGTCGTTAAACGCGCCGAGGGCTATGCCGGCCGCTTCTGCTATGCGGGAGGACTCCCGTATTTGGGTGAGCATGCGGTCTATGCGGTAGGGCTTTTCTCCTATCTCCTCGATAAAAACCAGGGCCTTGCGATACTCGGGTTGCCAGGGCGTACCGGCCAGGGCGGCGAGCAGGGTGAGGTTGCCGCCTGTCAATTTGCCCGTAGCGCGGCCCGGGCGGTGGAGTGGAGCAGAGACTTTTTCCTCCTCTCGCTCTAAGGGATGAATGACGTACCCCCTGTGCTCTTCGGTCAAAATGCGCATGAAGTGCTCGCGGGTGTAATCGGTCATGGTGGAAGAGGCTACGGGGCCGTGAAAACCCACCATGCCCGTGGCGCTGTGAATGGCGTTGAGCAGGGCCGTGATGTCGCTGTAGCCGATGAGCGCTTTGGGGTGCTTCCGGATGAATTTGAAATCCAGCCCGGGCAAGAGACGGGTGGTGCCGTAGCCTCCGCGGGCACACCAGATACCCTGTACCTGCGGGTCGCCGAACATCTCGTGCAGATCGCTTAGGCGCTCGGCATCGGTGCCGGCATTGAAACCGCGCTTTTTGCGGATGTTTTTGCCGAGCTTGACTTTGAAGCCCAGTTCTTCCACATTTTTCACGGCCTTTTCCAAGCCCTCATCGCTGATGAAGCTGCCCGGCGTAATCAGGCCTATGGTGTCTCCCTTTTTCAGGCGGGGTACCGGCAGGGTCTTTTTGGGCCGGCTCCGGCTTTTCTGCGCAGTGGCGCCGAGCAGAGGCGCGGAAAGCAGGGCCAACAGCAAATTTCGGTTGAAAGTTCGTCTTTGCATCCTCTATATTTTTATAGCTTTGAGCTGCTCAAAAATGTACGGGGCCTGAAAGGTAGCCAATTTCCCCGTCAAACCACCAAAAAATTCGAAGCCATGCGCCCATTGCTTTCCTTTTGCGTTTTGATTCTGCTCTTTTTTTCCTGCAGCGCTGCAGATGCACTGCAAAAGAGTTCTTCAACTTCTTCTTCCTCGCCGCCGGTGGATTCCTCTTTGTACGAAGCGCTGCAGTGGCGCTGCATAGGACCTTTTCGGGGCGGGCGCTCCTGTGCCGTTGCCGGCCATCCGGGCGATGAGGATGTGTTTTACTTTGGAAGCACCGGAGGAGGCGTTTGGCGCTCTGCCGATGGCGGTCGTAGCTGGAGCAACATCTCCGATGGCTTTTTCGGAGGCTCTATCGGGGCCATCGCCGTGAGCGAGTATGACCCCAATGTCATCTACGTCGGTGGCGGAGAAGAAACGCTGCGCGGCAACGTCTCCAGCGGGAGAGGAGTCTGGAAGTCCGAAGATGCCGGTAAGACTTGGAGGCATGTGGGCTTAGAGAACTCCCGCCACATTGCCCGCATTCGCATTCATCCGCGCAATGCCGATTGGGTCTATGCGGCGGTGATAGGCGATTTGTTTAAGGACAGCGACGAGCGCGGCGTTTACCGCTCTAAGGACGGCGGCCGGCACTGGGAGCGTGTCCTCTTCGTCGGCCCCGCTGTGGGGGCTGCCGATCTGATTCTGGACCCCAACAACCCGCGCATCATCTACGCTTCTACCTGGCGCGTCAGGCGCACGCCCTACAGCTTTTCGAGCGGCGGGGAGGGCTCCGGCCTGTGGAAGAGCACCGATGGCGGAGATTCCTGGCAGCCGTTGAAGGAAAAGACGGGTTTGCCGAAAGGCATCTGGGGCATCAGTGGCATAGCCGTATCTCCGGCCAATTCCGAGCGCCTTTGGGCACAAATCGAAGCCAAAGAAGGAGGCCTCTTCCGCTCCGATGATGCCGGCGAACACTGGACGAAAGTCAACGACGAGCGCAAAATGCGCCAGCGCGCCTGGTACTACAGCCGCGTCTATGCCGACCCCAAAGACGAAGACGTGGTCTATGTGCTCAACGTCCGTTGGTACAAATCCAAAGACGGCGGCAGAAATTTCAAAACCATGGGCTCTCCCCACGGCGACCACCACGATTTGTGGATAGACCCCCAAAATCCGCGCCGACTCATCATTGCCGACGACGGAGGTGCCCAGGTCAGCTATGACGGGGGAGAAAATTGGACGACTTACCACAACCAACCCACAGCCCAGTTTTATCGCGTAACCACCGACGACGTCTTCCCCTTTCGCATCTATGCAGCTCAGCAGGACAACTCCAGCGTGCGCATCTATCACCGCACTTCCGGTGGCGCCATCACCGAGCGGGATTGGGAGCCTTCGGCAGGCTGTGAGTGTGGCTACCTCGCTCCCGACCCCAAAAATCCGGAAATCGTTTATGGCGGCTGCTACGATGGTTATCTGGAGCGCAAAGACCACCGGCGCCGGATGAACCGCAACGTCAGCGTATGGCCGGATTTGCCCATGGGCT
The DNA here is from genome assembly GCA_027030635.1 of Saprospiraceae bacterium. Taxonomy (GTDB): domain Bacteria; phylum Bacteroidota; class Bacteroidia; order Chitinophagales; family Saprospiraceae; genus WGBN01. The sequence continues at coordinate 2,584 of JALVES010000172.1, forward strand.
ATGGAGCGGGTGCCTTAAAGTATCGCTTTAATTGGAACTTTCCAATTCTCTTTTCCAAGCATGATTACAATAGGTTGTACGTAGCATCTAATCATCTGCATGTCAGTACGGATGAGGGGCAATCCTGGCAGCTCTTCAGCCCCGATCTGACGCGCAACGACTCCACCAAGCTGGGGCCTTCGGGAGGCCCCATCACCAAGGACAACACCTCTGTGGAGTACTACGGCACTATTTTTACTGTGGCCGAATCTGACTTAGAGCCGGGCGTGATCTGGACCGGCTCCGACGATGGCCTGATTTACATCACCCGCGACGATGGCAAGCATTGGGAGAACGTTACGCCCCCCCAAATGCCCGAGTGGATACAGGTCAACAGTATAGAGGCCGACCCCTTCCATGCCGGAGGTCTGTACGTGGCGGCTACCATGTACAAGTCGGGCGACAACCGCCCTTACCTCTACAAGACCGAAGACTACGGCCGGAGCTGGAAGCTCATCGTCAACGGTATTGCCGGGGAAGATTTTACCCGCGTAGTGCGGGCAGACCCTCAGCGCGAAGGACTTTTGTATGCCGGTACAGAGCACGGTATCTACGTATCTTTTGACGATGGCGCTCATTGGCAATCCCTGCAATTGAACCTGCCGGAAGTCCCCATTACTGATTTGGCAGTTAAAGACAACCACCTCGTAGCGGCCACCCAGGGACGCAGCCTTTGGGTACTGGACGATTTGAAATTGCTTCAGCAGCTTTCGCCAAATACGCCAACGGCTCAACTCTTGCTTTTTGAGCCTGAAGCGCCCTACCGCATGGAAGGCGCTCAGACAGCCCATGGAAGTCTGCTCAACGGTACCAACGAAGCCAACGGCCTGCGCCTGTATTTTCACCTGCCTGCCTGGAACGAAAAAGACAGCCTGCGCCTGCGCTTTACCGATGCCTCGGGCGAGTTGATCAGGAGCTTCAGCACCCATCCGGAAGAGGGTGAGGGGCGCATCGGAGATGTCCACGCAGGAGCCAACTACTTCCTTTGGGATTTGCGCTACCCCAAGGCCAAAGACTTTCCCGGCATGATCTTTTGGTGGGGCTCTTTGCAGGGCCCGCGTGTAGCTCCGGCTGAGGGTTTTTCCGCTGTTCTGGAGTATCATCCGGAGCAGGGAGAGGTGCAGAGCCGCGAAGTGGTTTTTAAAGTCAGGCGAGATCCCCGTGCGCCCGTTTCCGAAGCGCAAATTCGCGAGCAGGTGGCCTTTGCGAGGGAGATCCTCGATAAAGTCAGCGAGGCCCATGAGGCCATACTCGAAATGCGCGATTTGCGCGAGCAGTTGGGCAATTACCGCAGGCGCCTCAAAGAACGCGAAGGCATGGAGGATTTGTTGGAACTGGCAGCACAGATAGACAGCTCGCTCTTGGCTATGGAGCAGGAATTGTACCAAACCCAAAACCGCAGCGCCCAGGACCCCCTCAACTTTCCCGTAAAACTCACCAACAAAATGGCCCATCTCAATGCCATTATGAGCGCCGATTATCCGCCCACCGAACAAGCCATAGCCGTCAAAAACGAGCTGACGACTCAGATTGATGGCGTTCTCGAAGGCTTTCGCCAAATGAAACAAGGAGAAATAGCCCGCTTCAATCAACTGATGCGAGAGCGGGAGGTAGATGCGATCATCACCAAATAAAAAAGGGGGCTTTGCCCCCTTTTTTTATTTACCTGACCGTAATGGTCTTTTTCCAGCTGTCCGTGTAAGAATTGACCACCAGGGTATAAGTACCCGAACTGAGGCCGAGGGCCTTGGGGTTGATTTCAAAAATGTCGTTGATGGGGGCTTCGGAGCCTTCGACTTTGAATTTTTCGTTGCCCTGGCTATCGAGGATGACGATGGACTTTACGATGACGCTTACGGCGTCGAAGTCAATGAAATAGAGGCCTTCTTCGCTATCCTGGTAAAAGGCATGGTCGAGTTGATCTATGCCGGAGGAAAGGGCCAGTTGTTCGCTTGAAGTTTGTGCAGGGAGAGCTGCTGCAAGCAGCAGGAGTACGACGCAGGTGAAAAATGTTCTGAGATTCATGGTGAGAGAGTTTGAAACAGGTTTTTTATGGCATTTTCGGTCAAAAAAATCCGATTTTGGGACGACTTTTCTTCAGCTTTTGGTCGAATCGGTGGCAAATGTAAAGGCTCTTTGGGGATTTTCCAAATCCTGAAACGATTTTTTGCAAAGAGGTCGTATATTGTGCAGAAGTTTTTGTAACAAAACGCGACTGCAGTCCGTTACCCCTTGTAGTAAAATCCGGTCAACGCCAAGTTTTGAAACTCAGACGAATGAGCTTTTTGGATGGCTTGCATCGCTCAAGCCACTTCGTTTTAATATATATCTCTTTTGCCATCAAAATCTTACCCTATGAGTATTCTTTTTTCTTGCGAAACGGGTACGCTGGCGCCCTATGTCCCTTCGGCTGATATGCCCTGGGACGAGCGGCGCGTGCAGCATCTTTATCGTCGGTTGGCATTTGGCGCAAGCCATAGTACCATACAGGCCGCGCTTCAGCAGTCGCCTCAGGATTTGGTGGATGCGCTCATTGACGAGGCCTTGGCCGCACCGCTTCCCGATCCACCCGTCTGGGCCAACTGGACGGTGGACGATTACGATCCCGACATGATTGACGATCAGATTTTTGAGCAGTTTTTGAGCTGGAATTACCTGTGGATGCAGGGCATGTTGCAGCAAAACGGCGCCGGCTTGCGCGACAAGCTCGCCCTGTTTTGGAGCAATCACTTCGTAACGCGCTTTGATTCCTATTTCTGCCCTTCGTACATGTATGAGTACCACAAAATTTTGCAGCAGTATGCACTGGGGAATTTCAAGGAATTTACCAAGGCCATAGGCATTACGCCTGCCATGTTGATCTTCCTCAACGGAGTGGAGAACAACAAGTTCGAGCCCAATGAGAACTACGCCCGCGAATTGTACGAGCTGTTTACCCTCGGCGCTGACAACGGCTACACCCAGCAGGACATCGTGGAAACGGCCCGCGCCCTGACGGGTTGGAACGGCATAGATGTCTATTGCGGCCCCATTGAGTTTGTGCCCTTCTTACACGACGATGGCGAAAAGACCATCTTCGGCCAGACGGGAAACTGGGGCTATGATGATGTACATGACATCTTATTTGCCGAAAGGCAGGATCAAGTCGCCACGCATATTTGCAGGAAAATTTACAAATATTTTGTGGGGCCTCAAGTGGATGAGGACATCGTTGCTCAACTGGCCCAGACCTTTAAGGACAACAACTTTGAGCTGGAGCCGGTGTATCGCCAGCTCTTTAAAAGCGAGCACTTTTTCCACGACAACAACATAGGCGTAAAGGTGAAGAGCCCTTATGAAATGGCTTTGGGGCTGGTCGCTCAATCGGGCTTGTCGGACGATACCGCTGTTTTGGAGGGTGTGCGCTATCTGACCGAGATGTTGGGCCAGGATTTGTTTAGCCCCATAGACGTGGCCGGCTGGCCCGGAGATACTGCCTGGATCAACTCCGGCACCCTGACCGGACGCTGGCTGACGGCTGATTATTACCTCTACTACATCATAGAGAATTTCCTGGACAGCCTGCGCGACTTTGCCGTGGATTTGGTGGGAGGCTTTTCCAACGATCCCCAACTGATTACGGAGGCCATTGTCAACCACTTCCTGCCCAACAGCTTGCAGACTCCCGAAGCCATGGATCAGGCCGTAACGGTCTTCAAGTGGGAAGTGCCCCAGAATTACTATGACCAGGGGCTTTGGAATCTGGGTTGGGAGACGGCTCCCTACCAGGTGGCCGTGTTGATACAGCACATCGCCCGCAAACCCGAATTTCAATTGTGCTGAGACCTTTCCTTTTACGTCCAAAAAATGTGAAAAATGAAAAAGAAACTTCCTCATAAAAATCTCCCGCTCGGCAGTTCCAAAGAACACGGCAAGGCTCACGAACAGGAGCACCTGCGTTGGAGTCGCCGCGCCTTTTTGCGCAACATGGGCCTGGCCGGCGGCGTCGGCATGATGCTCGGCAAAATTCCGGTCTTCGCCTCAGAGCGCTGGGCCATCAATGCAGCTCTCAACCAAACGGAAACTGATCGCGTGCTGGTCATCATACGTCTTAAAGGCGGCAATGACGGTTTGAATACCATCGTCCCGCTCTACGATTACAGCACGTATTCCAACTTCAGACCCACCCTGCGTATTCCTCAAAACGAGCTGATTAACCTGACGGATGAAATTGCCATTCCCAACTTTATGGAGGATATGTATCCGCTTTGGGACGAGGGCAAGATGAAGGTCATCCACAGCGTCGGCTATCCCGACCAGAATCTATCGCACTTTCGCTCTTCGGACATCTGGGCCTCGGCCAGCGATGCCGATGAGGTGGTAAACTCGGGTTGGCTGGGGCGCTATTTCGGAGGCCTGTATCCCGATTTTCTGGCCAATCCGCCGGAGACGCCGCCGGCTGTGCAGATCGGCAGCCTGGGGAACCTCACTTTTATAGACCCCAACAACGTGTCCATGGCCATGACGGTCAGCGACCCCGATCAGTTGTACGAAATTGCCCAGACCGGACAGCTCTACGACGTGGACAACCTGCCCGATTGCTACTATGGCGAGCAGGTCGGCTATCTGCGGGCCGTGGCCAACACCACCTTTGTGTATGCCGGTGCCATCAAAGAGGCCTATGACAATGGCAGCAATGCCATAGACTATGGCGATGGCGATTTGGCCTATCAAATGGCCCTGGTAGCCCGTCTCATCAAGGGCAATTTGGGCTCCAAAGTTTATATGGTGGAATTGGACGGCTTCGACACCCACGCCAATCAGCCCGATGAGCATCCCGTTTTGATGGAAGAAGTGGCCCGCACGGTGAAAAACTTCTTCGACGACCTGGAGGCCGGAGGCTGGGATGAGAAGGTCGTGTGCATGAGCATCTCCGAGTTTGGCCGGCGCGTGGAGGAGAACTCCTCCGAAGGCACTGATCATGGTTCGGCTGCGCCCATGTTCCTCTTTGGCCCGGGCCTGAACGGCTCCGGTGAGGCCGGGCAAAAGCCCGACTTACAGGACCTCGACGATGTGGGCAATCTCAAATTCGACGTGGATTTTCGCAGCATCTATGCGAGCATGTTGGAGTACTGGCTCTGCATTGATCCCGAGGTGGTGGACGATGCGCTCGGACAGAGCTTTCAGCGCCTGGACAACCTGGGGCTGACTTGTCAGGGCGTGGGCACGTATGCGCCGCCGGTGATGCCGGGCTTAGAGCATCATGCGCTCTACGACACCTCCAACGGCCAGGTGTATGTATCCTATAAGTTGCCGCGTTCGGCCCGCGTTAAAGTCGCCATTGTAGATGTGCTGGGTCGGGAAATAGCCACTTTGTACAACGGCTATCAGATGGCCGGGGAGTACAGCTATCCCTGGTACAGCCCGCGGCACCGCATGGCTTCGGGGCTCTTCTTCTACCGCATTACGGTGGATGGAAGGGTTTACAGCCAAGCCATCAAACAGTGAGAAAGCGAATTTGGGCGGCTATTGCCGCCCAAATTTTTTGGCAAAGGGTCTGTAGTGCCATTTGCCCGTGATTTTGCCTCCATCCATTTCCACCAGCCCCGGGTTGGAGCGGATGATGGTTTTGAGCAGGATGTCGTCGGCCAGGTAAACGGGGAAAGAGATGCCGAGTTCTTTTTTGAAGGCTTCGATAACCGCCGGGTCGTTGTAGGCGGTTACGAGATGTACCTTTTTGCCTTCCTGCAGGGCCTTGTCGGCCAGTTTGAGCATGGCGTCGTAGCGCTTCAGGTAATCTTCGTCAAAGCGGTAGGAGACGGCTTCTTCCTCTATGGTTTTGACTTCGCCGATTTTGCGCTGCAGGACGATGGAGTCGGGCGCCACCTGTACGGTATCCACCACGAAGAGGGTGTCCTGGCGGGTGATGGTTTGCACTTCTTTCTCATAGGGCAGCTTGACGGCGACGATGAGGTAGTGTGTGCCTTCCGCGCCGAGGAACTCCTCGGTAACATCGTTGCCGTCTGCATCGGAAAATTCAAAGTCGCTGATCTTTGTGGGGGCTATTTCCGGCTCGGAGCGAACTTGCTCTAAGTCCCATTTTTCTTTGGGGTATTTTTTGAAATCCTTCATGTAGTCGTCGTAAGAGAGCTGTACGACTTCGCCGGTTTCTTTGTTGGTCATGCGATAAGCGAGGATTTTGACATTGGCCTGGGCTTCGGCTTCTAAGGCTTTTTGCTCAGCGATGTCCACGCCCACTTTAAAGGGGCGGAAGTCGAAGTCGGGCAGGTTCCACTTGTAGTTGCTCCAGGCATAAAACAGCAGGGCTACGGCTGAGATGCCCGTGATGGCCGTGCGGGCTGCCGTATTGAAGAGTTGGTGCATTTGGCGAAAGCCAAAGAGAAAAATCAGTGCGGGGATAAGCAGGAATACGTCTTTGAAAAAGGAGGTTTTGGGCGAGAGTTTGATGAAGTCTCCAAAGCAGCCGCAGTCGGTTACTTTCATGTTGCTGGCGGCAAACTTACCCCACTTGCCGAACTCAAAGAAAGTCGCTCCTTCAGGCACATAGCCCGTCAGGTAGGTGAAGCCGGTGAGGGCAGTGAAGAAGAGTATCAGCAGAAAAAAGGCCCGTGCAGTGAAGCGGGGCGCGGCGCCGATGATGAGCATGATGCCCAGCACAATTTCGAGTATGATGACGAAGACGGAAAAGCCCACGGCATGGCTGCCCATCCAGGGGAAAACGGGGGAGAGGAAAGAAAACCAGGTATGTTGAAAGAGGCTTTCAAATTCGGCAAAGTACTCCTCCAGTTTGTAGGCCGTGCCGAGCGGGTCCACGACTTTGACGAAGCCGGAGAAGACAAACAGTGCGCCTGCAAAATTTTGCAGAAAGCTGAGGCCCGGGTTTTGCACCCGTTTGAGGCCAAAGTGAAAGAAGGCCGTCAGCAGGGCTGCGACGATGGCGACGTAGAGGAATATGGTCATTAGGCTCATAGCTCGTGTGTTTTGGGTTTAGTGTTGGGTGGTTTCTTCCAGTTTGATCAGGGCAAAGAGGGCGTAGTTGGCGATGTCCGTATAGCTGCCTTCGGGTCCTTCGGAGACCAGGGTTTTGCCCTTGTTGTCTTCGATTTGCTTGAGGCGCAGGATTTTCATGAGGATGAGGTCGGTCAGTGAGCTGATGCGCATGTCGCGCCAGGCTTCGCCGTAATCGTGATTTTTGGCCTGCATGAGCCGGCGGATGTGTTGGGCTTTGAGGTCGTAGAGGGCGATGGCTTTTTCGGCGGGCAGGCCCTCTTCCCCGCAGTCTTTGCCTTCGGGGGAGAGTTTGATGAGGGCCATGAGGCTGTAGTTGACCAGGGCGATGAATTCATCCTCTACGGAGTCGGCGATTTTTTGCTTTTTGCTCTCCTCAATGCTGCGGATGCGCTTGGCCTTGATGTAGAGCTGGTCGGTCAGCGATTTGGGCCGCAGGATGCACCAGGCTGTGCCGTAGTCTTTGGTCTTTTTGACGAAGAGCTCGCGGCATTTTTGCAGGGCGCGGTCGTATTGTTGCAGGGTTTTTTCCATCAGGAGGCAAAGATAAGAGAATTCTCACATCCCCTCGGCATGGTCATCGGGCTGTCGGGGGTCGCCGGCGCCTTTTAATTTGCCGGAAGGCAGTACCTGCACGGCTTTGACCAGGCCGATGTACTTTTTGGGCACCATTTTGTGTCCCAGGGCCTCGAGGCTGTCTATCAGGGCGGGCGGCGTTCCTTCTTCATACCAGACCTGTTGAGGCAGCCACTGGTGGTGATAGCGGGGCGTGCTGATGGCTTTTTCCAGGCTTTCGCCAAATCGGGTTACCTGCATAACGACCTCAAAGACCGAAGTGATGATGGCCGGGCCGCCGGGCGAACCGAGTACGAGAAACAGTTCTCCGTCTTTTTCCACGATGGTGGGCGACATGGAGCTGAGCATGCGTTTGTGTGGTTCTATGGCATTGGCCTCGGCGCCCACCAGGCCGAATTGGTTGGGCACGCCGGGTTTGGCGCTGAAGTCGTCCATTTCGTTGTTGAGGAAGAAGCCGAGCCCGGGCACCTGGATTTTGCAGCCGTAGTTGGAGTTGAGGGTAGTGGTTATGGAGACGGCATAGCCGTGGGGGCCGACGACGGAGGTGTGGGTCGTTTCGAAGGATTCCATTTGCAGTTGGAATTCGCCTTGTTGTACTTTGTCGGAGCTGCCGGCCCGTTGGGGGTCGAAATCGCTCATGCGTTGTCGGAGGTAGCTATCGTCCAACAGTTGTTTTTCGGGCACCGGATAAAAGTCGCTGTCGCCGAGGTAGAAGGCGCGGTCTGCGAAGGCGCGGCGCATGGCTTCGATGCAGAGGTGGGTGTTGTAGGTGGAGAGCCAGGGGTGTTTTTCCATGGGGTAGGGCTCGGTCATTTCCACCATTTGGGCCAGGGCGATGCCGCCGCTGGAGGGTGGAGGCATGGAGTAGAGGGTGTATTCCCGGAAGTCTTTTTTGACGGGCTTTCGCCAAACGCTTTCATAGGCGGCGAGGTCTTCGCGGCTGATGAGGCCTCCGCGTTTTTGCATGAATCGGGCGAGTTTTTCGGCTATGGGGCCGCGGTAGAAGGCATCGGGGCCTTGTTTGGCGATGAGGCGGAGGGTCTGAGCCAGCTCGGGTTGTCGCAGGATGTCGTTGGCCTTCCAGCCGCCTTGTTTGACGAAGGGCATGGGGTAGGGGTTGCGTGCGGTGAAGACGGAATCGAAGCGGTTCAGGCGGTCTGCTTCCGTTTGGCTGATGGGGAAGCCCTCTTCGGCCAGGCGTATGGCGGGTTGCAGCAGTTGGCCGAAGTCTTCGATTTGGCCGTACTTTTTCCAGGCGGCGTACAGGCCTTGGACAGTTCCCGGTACGCCCACGGCCAGCAGGGTGTTTTGGCTGAGGCCCGGGATGACTTCGCCCTTTTCATCTAAGTACATGTCGTGGGAGGCTGCTCCGGGCGCCATCTCGCGATAGTCTAAGGCTTCCACCTTGCCCTCGGGTGTTCGTATGAGCATAAAGCCCCCGCCCGCGATGTTGCCGGCCCGGGGGTAAACCACGGCCAGGGCAAACTGCACGGCAATGGTGGCATCCACCCCGTTGCCTCCCTGCCGCAGGATTTCCAGTCCGGCCCGCGTCCCCAAAGGATGCGGGGAGACGATCATGGCCTGATCGGCCTCGGCGACTTTGACGGCCCCGGGCGCTTGCGGGGCCTTTTCTTCAGCCTCCGGAGACCGGCATGAGGCTGCAAGCAGAAGGAGTAAAAGGAGTGAAAAGAAATTTTTTTTCGGCAAAAAGCGGCTCTGTCTCATTTTTGGCACGATTGTTGCTTGTAGGTAAGTGTAGCAAATTGAAAAAGTTCATGGCAAGATACAATTTCAATTTGGATCCGAAAGGATTTTAGAAGGGAAAGTCAGGGTGGCCGTTGCGCCACCTTACTTTGAACAGAACCGCCTCATCGGGGGCGTCTGAAAATATAGCCGGAGAGCCGGCACAAGATTCGCTTTTTTCATGAGATTGTTTTGAAAGGTGGCCACCGGAGGGTGGCCCTTTTTTTTGGTTTAGTGTTTAGCGTTTAGTGTTTAGCGTTTAGCGTTTAGTGTTTAGCGTTTAGTGTTTAGCGTTTAGTGTTTAGCGTTTAGTGTTGAGCGTTTAGTGTTTAGTTTATGTGTTTATCAAGTTTCTCCGTGTCCTCTCCGTGTACGCCGTGAACTCCGTGGTGAGTTTGTATCCCGACAT
>JALVES010000173.1 GCA_027030635.1 Saprospiraceae bacterium
GTACAGTTGGATCTCAGGCAGTTGTACTTCTGTGGTGTGGACCGGCGGGAAGGGTACGCTGCGCAGGAGGAAAATGCCCATGTAGGCTTCGTCAAAGACTACTTCTGAGAGCGCTGAGCCATCGTTGCCCGGGTCGGTGCCGTTGATTTTTAAAAAATTCTTTTCCAGTGGAACTGTATGCGGGTATTGGGAGTAGATGACAATGCCGTTGTCAAAATTCCGGCGGAAGGTATAGGCCGTGTCGTTGTTGTTGAGGATGACGGAATCTATGGCATAACCGGGCCCCCAGGCATGCCCGAGCCAACCGATATGTTGATAGCGATTCAAGGCGGTATCGAGTCCGGTATCGGCGGGCAGGAGCTTGGCGGATTTGCCTGTGAGAGAATCTACGGCATATTCATCGAACCAATCCTCGGGGCCGTCGGTGGAGAGCGTGTCATTGCCCCAGTTGGCGATATGCGTGGAGTGGTTGCCGGTATGGCAGTAGTAGCCTTCGCCCAAAACGGTGGTGAGCGCCATGGTGTGCCGGTGTGCGCGGTAATTGTGCAAGTGAACCTGAGCGAAATTGCGATCTCGTTCAGCTACAAACGTGAGGTGGGGCTCGGTTGTGTTGGCGGGATCTGCAAGGGCCAGGTACTGCAACACGGCCTCTTTGTAAGTGTCGTCTTGAGCGACCATGCCAAAGTCTTCGAATTCACGGCCCGCTACGTAGCCCGTGGTATGACCAAACTGTTCAATGTGGCCATTCCGAATAACGAAAACATCCCGCCCGAGGGCTTGGGCAGCGGTGTCTATGCGGTAGAGGAGGTTGTGGTACATTTCCGGCAGCCAGGCATTGACTTCGCTTTCAACATCATCGGGCAGGCCGTCCCAATTCATGTCGAGCTGATATCCGATGTCGTCAAATTGATTGGCGAGGTGAAAGGTATAGGCCCGCCAGTATTCATCATCGGTATCCATCATCATGCCATCAACGAGATAGGTACCCTGATAAGCTGCCCGCATAAAGGCATATTTGGCGAAAGCCGAAAGAGCGCCCAGCCAGTCGCTGTTCCAGTCGGTGGTGTCGGCCAGCATTTCGGTTTTGTATTTGGGGTCATCGGGATTGTAGTAGCAGTTCATAATGATGTTGGGCGTGCCTTGTGATTCCAGGTCGTTGGAAGCCAGCAAACCGGCCCGTGCATGCATGAAATAAGACTGAGGCGTGCCGAAAATAGTGCGTCCTGCCGGCGCCCCGTTTTCCCATTTTTGGGCAACAATGACTTCACCGGAAAGGGTATCCACCCGCCTGATGGCCATGATCTCAAAATAGCCGCGTCCGGCATCATGATTGTTGTCTTTGAAACAAAAGTAGGTCCATTCGTTTTGATTGCTCGGGTGCCAGTACGGTGGCAAATCTTTGTTTTTCAAGCCCGCGTATATGCGCTTCGCAGCCGCCGTGTCAAAGCGAAACACGGTGTCGGTCTCTACCGCCGAGACGGGCTCGGCAAGCTCTTCCAAGCGCGTGTAGGCAAACCACTTGGGGCTGAGGTTATCCACAAAATATCTTCGCGGATTGGAGAGGGGCGCACTGAAGTGGTTGAGCTCTATTTTTTTGGGCCCCATCAGGTAAGCGATGAAGCGCATATTGGGCCTTTCCTGTTTAACATTGTAAATGGCTTCCTGCTTGATGATGCCGTGATCGTAAACAGTGAAATCGTAAGTAGTGTTTTGATGGTCACCAAAGCCGGTCCAAATGCCGAGGCTGGCACCCTCGGGAGGCACAGACATGATGGTCGGGCATAAAACCACATCATAGCAGGCCAACTCAATCTGCCCTGCAAAAGAAGAGGTTTTCCCGTTGAACACTTTTGCCCCGAGCCGCGGGTAGAGGACAGCATCTTCCTGGGCCTGAGCAGGCCGGATTGTACCGGATGCGAAGAAGAGGATGAGAAAAAACAAACGATAAAAGGAGTCGAAGCGTTTCATGATAAACTTAGTTTGGTACATATAGTATAGATGAGCAGGAAACAGTAAGGTTTATTTAATCCTCATTCTCCTTATCTTTGCAGCACTGTTCTGTCACCCAAAGAAAATCATGCCAAGCCGTACCGACATAGAGATCATGGCCCCTGTGGGCTCCTTTGAATCGCTCCAGGCCGCCATTCAGGCCCGGGCCGATGCCGTTTATTTTGGCATTGAGCAGCTGAACATGCGGGCCCGCTCTTCCATCAACTTCACGCTTGAAGACTTGTCGGAAATTGTGCGCCGTTGCCGGGAGGCGGGCATCAAGACCTATCTCACGCTCAACACCATTCTCTACGACCACGATCTCATGCTCATGCGTCGCATCGTGGATGCCGCCAAAGCAGAGGGAGTAGATGCCCTCATCGCCATGGACCAGGCCGTCATCGGCTATGCGCGTCAGGTGGATATGCCGGTACACATTTCGACCCAGGCCAACATCACCAACATCGAGGCGGTGCGTTTTTACGCCCTGTTTTCCGACGTCATGGTTTTGTCGCGTGAACTGACCTTGTCGCAGGTCAAAAAAATATGCCGGGCTATTGAGGAGGAGCATATTTGCGGGCCTTCCGGCAAATGCGTGCGCATCGAAGTATTCGTACACGGAGCTTTGTGTATGGCCGTGTCCGGCAAATGCTATCTGAGCTTACACACGCATCAATCTTCGGCCAACCGCGGCGCCTGCAAGCAAAATTGCCGCCGCACCTACACGGTCAAAGACGAGGAGGGCAACGAATTGCTGATAGACAACGAGTTCATCATGTCGCCCAAAGACCTCTGTACCCTGCCTTTCCTCGATCAGATTCTGGATACCGGCGCCCGCGTCCTCAAAATTGAGGGGCGCAGCAAGGGGCCGGATTACGTCTATGAAACCACCTCCTGCTATCGCGAAGCCGTAGAGGCCATCTTAGACGGCAGCTTTTCGGAAGAAAAAGTCGGACTTTGGATGCAGCGCCTCGAGCGGGTTTACAACAGGGGCTTCTGGGGCGGCTACTTCCTCGGCCAGGAATTGGGGGAGTGGACGGATGCCCCCGGCTCCAAGGCCAAAGAAAAAAAGGTCTTCATAGGCACGGGCATCAAGTATTTTGGCAAAATCGGCGTGGGAGAGTTCAAACTGCTCAGCGGCAGGCTGCAAGTGGGAGACGAGATTATGATCACCGGCCCCACCACGGGCCTCATCCGCACCAAAGTAGAAGCCCTGCGGGTGGACGATACCGACATCCCCGAGGTCTCTCAGCGCGGCATCCATTTCTCCATGCCCGTAGCGGACAAGGTGCGTCCCTCCGACAAGTTATACAAGATCGAACCGGCATGATCAAAATCGCCTTTCTGCGTCGCAAATGCATCGGCTGCAACGCCTGTGTGGAAGTCGCCCCCGAGCATTGGGTCATCTCCAAAAAAGACGGCAAGAGCTATTTGCGCAAAAGCGTCAAAAAAGGAGAGTACTACCTCTTAGAACTTCCGGATTGGGAGCGGGAACGGCAGGCTAAGGCGGCGGAGCTTTGTCCGGTGAGGATTATTCGGGT
>JALVES010000174.1 GCA_027030635.1 Saprospiraceae bacterium
ATATGAATTTTACGGTAAAGGTAGCAACACCTTTTATTACTTGTTTGAGGGCTTTACCCGCTATACGGCAAATGTCGGCTTGCGGATGCTTTCTATTCGTTGCTTGTTGAAGTGCCGCCCCCATTGCAGGTGGTCTTTGTCATGCTGGACAATGCGCATGGTGGAGTGGCTTTAAATGTAGATGCTTCCGAAATTACCATCATTTGCCCTTCGAGCCTGGATCTGGATGTGGCTGTCAATGGTGAGTCTGCAGCGGGCGCCGGAGATGGGAGCATCGTCGTAGATCCGAATGTCGGTATTGCTCCCTTTACCTATTTGCTCGATGGTGTAGAAGTGAGTGATATCATCACCAACCTTTCCGGTGGTGATTACGAGCTGGTCGTAACTGACAATGCCGGTTGCTCCGATACGGTGGCCGTTAACCTCACCGTAGGTGCCAAAGACATTGAGGGCTTGCAAAAATTCGCCATCTTGCCGAATCCCACTCGCAGCCAGGCTGTCGTAGATGTAACCTTTGACAAAACGGTTGCTCTGGACATTGAGGTCAGCGACCTGACCGGCCGCCTTGTATATAGCCGGCATATCGGTCAAACCTCCGGTGGTCAGTACGAATTAGACCTCGCCAATCAGGCAGAAGGCATGTATCTGGTGCGTTTGAAAGTCGAAGACCAAACGCGCACACAGCGCTTGATTTTGATGCATTGATGTAGCTCTGTTAAGCTGTCAAAGCCTGTTCGGGTAAGCTGCCCGGACAGGCTTTTTTCTTAAATATCTCTTAAAATGTCATCTAAACTCCACTTGAAACGGTTAGATTTATGTAGTTTTGCGATAGATAAGTGAAACCACTTAAAAAATCCATCATGAAGCAGGCCTTACACTCTTTATTTTTTCTCCTTTTGTTTTTATCGGGCTTATCAGCCCAGGTAAGCGTGAGCGTGGACCCGAACCCCTGGTCGGGCACTCTGCCGGCTGATTTGTCGGATGATTGGGCAGAAGTCATCGCTCATGCAAATTTTACCAACAACGATGCTGCTCAGCAAAGTTTTCGCTGGTACATAGATGTACAGGATGCGCCGGCAGAATGGCAGTTTCGCATTTGCGACAACAATGCCTGCTATGGCACTTCCACGATCACCAATTACGATCCCAATGGCTTTCAGGAGCCTGTCGTTCTCGGAGCCGGCGAAAGCAGCATACTCGACCTTCACATTTTGCCGAAAGGCGTGGCCGGCACAGGGCTGATTCACGTTGAATTATCGGTCATTGATGACATCAGTGTGGTTTTGGAAACGGCCGTATATCAGGTTACGATTGAAAATTCCGTAGCTACTTTTGATTTGGTTTCGGCCCGGCGCGTGCGCATATATCCGAATCCGGCTACAGACTATATCGCATTGACGGAGACTTCAGGCATTGACCAAATCGTGGTATATAACATGATTGGCCGCGTAGTGCGCACCTTTGATGTAGCGAACAACCGCTCCTACTACATGGCAGACTTGCCCGATGGCTTGTACCTGGTGAGCCTTGTCAATCGCGAGGCGGGCGTCATTCGCACCGTTCGCCTGCGCAAGCAAAACGAGTCGCTTGCGCCTTAGTCGTTGAGCACCTGCCTGCTTCTCAAAAGGGGAAAACATCACAGGATGTTTTCCCCTTTTTTATCTGGGCGGATACTCAAAAAAATTGCGTGGTGTCTCGTACAGGCGAACGTGCAGGTCCAGATGCTTCGGCAGGGCTTCGCGCAAAATTTTCCAGATGATGTGGCAAAAGTGCTCCGAAGTGGGGATGAGCCCTTTAAATTCTTCGGCATCCAGGTTCAGGTTTTTGTGGTCGAAGCGCTTTTCGATCTTTTCACAGATGATCTTTTTGAGCTCTTTTAAGTTGATGACCATGCCGGTTTCGGGATCCACCTCGCCGGTAACACATACCTCCAGTTCGTAGTTGTGACCGTGATAATTGGGGTTGGCGCAGAGACCAAAAACTTCTCTGTTGCGGGCTTCGCTCCAATCGGGCCGGTAGAGGCGATGGGCGGCATTAAAATGGGCTTTGCGAATAACGGATATGCGCATCGTTGGTTTTTTAGTCTTCTTCGTGCATCTCTGCATAATGTTGCATGGAAGCGCCGCCTTTGCGGTTTTGCTCAGCCAGCGTCCAGCCATCGGTTTTGGTAGTTTGCAGCCATACATTGGCCGATTTGCGAAATACCTGGACGTTGAGTCCGTATTTTTCATGCACAAGCCGTTCAAAATCCCGTACCGTCATATCGTCATTGATTTTAAAATCGCCTTCGTTGTGAATGGTACGTACCTGACCTATGGTCAGGTGGTCGTCTAAGAGCTCTTGCTTTGGGGAGGGCTCACCCGGATCATGAGGTTTGGCGAAGAATTCCAGTTTGAGATAGGGAAATTTTTGATTGAACTCCCGTTTAATTTCAGCCAGAGTCTTTTGATCGGTAATGTACATAGCTCGGTTTTTTGCATGATAAGAACAGTTGAATGCCCTTTGCAAAAAGGACAACCTTAGCGAAATTAAAATCGCCGGACTACAAAGATACATTTTTGAGAGAATCTGTCATTGACTAAAATCAAAAGCCTTGCTGACAAAAGTCATTCCAAAAATGCTGTAAAACCATGCATCTTGCGGCCGCAATGCAGTGCTTTTTTACCTTTAAATAGAGCATAATGAATTTTCTTTCACCCGTTTCTGACTTGATGACCACATCTCTTATTTCTGTAGGGCCTGATGACAGCATATCTGTTGTGCAAGGGGTCTTTGAGTCCTATAAGATCCACCACGTGCCGGTAGTGGAAGGCGACAAATTGGTGGGCATGATCAGCAAAAACGATCTTTACCATTTCATGAGCAATGTTTGCAAGGAGGAAGCTCCTGAAGGGAAAAACCCCTTGAAAGAGTTGCACGAAGTACCGGTTAAAAAGATCATGACTTCCGGCCTGGCACGACTGGAGCCCACCGATCGCATTGATGTGGCACTTGAGCTTTTCAAAATCAATCGCTTTCACGCCATTCCTGTAACAAAGGAAGATCGCACCCTTGTGGGTATCCTCACCACGCATGATTTGATCAAAGCACTGGCAGAGGGGACTTTAAAAGCGGAGTAGCATCAAGCTATGATTAAGTTGACTATTCTCGGTGTTGGATGTCACAGGCATCAGGCTTTACGCAACAACCTGTTGGATGCGCTAAAGGCCTTTCGCTTTAAAGTTTGCCTCCAGGAAGAGTCAGCTATTGAAACCCTGATGCAATACCCCATTTCAGGCACCCCCTCCCTTTTGATTGACGGCAAAATCGTCGTGGAAAACAGAGTAGCCTCCGTTGCAGAGTTGCGCAGATTGCTGCGAAGGCACTTGGAGAAGATTCATTTGGAGTCTTTGGAGAAGTGAGGGGCTGTTGTCTGTTAGGATCGGGGTGCTGGCGTAAGGAAGAGACCCCCGAGCCTGCCTGAGTGTCTGTCGTCTGTTGTTGGTGATGTTGTTTTCCATTCTCCAATTCCACCGATTCCGCTAATTTC
>JALVES010000175.1 GCA_027030635.1 Saprospiraceae bacterium
AGATTTTTCTGCCACCGATTCCGAAAACAATACCGGCCATGCCTGGCGGGAAGGTTGTTATGAACCCGGGACGTACTACATCTTCTGGGAAGACTGCCTGCCCGATGATTTCAACATCTTCCTCGCCTATCAGCCGGTCGTCTGGCTGGAAGGAGTTGATGGCGATTTCTGCAGCAATGCCATACCGCTTCTCGTACCCGACCAGGGCACTTATACCGAGGACGTGCGCATCAATTGCCACACCATAGGAACGGATTTTGGCGAAGACGGCTCCAACATGGACTGCCTGCTCGGCCCCGAAGGCTATAAATCGGTCTGGTTCCAGGTGTCCATCACCAGTACGGAGAAACAGGATATGCAGATTAGCTTCGATGTGGGCGATATGACCGATGGCGAAGGCTTTCCCATCAATGCCAGTGAGGTGCGGGCCCGCGTCTTATACGGTACCTGCGATGCCATGACGGCGGGTTCCTGCCTGGCCAATGTGAATACTTCCATAGAATTGCAGTGCCTCGTGGCGGGCGATTACTACGTGCAGATCGTCTTGCCGGAAGATGCCATAGGCTCTGTGAGCCTGACTGTTACCACCATGCTTTCCCAGGACCAAAACTGCCAGCCGGTGGACGTTACCTCGCCCTCGGCCAATTTCCTCGCCATACCGGATTGCGAGTCAGATACCATACAACTGTTCAACTACTCCAGTGCGGGCTCGCAGATGGCCTACCAGTGGTACTTCCCGGGCGAACCCGTCAACACGGAATTCCTGCCCGTCTGGGTCTATCCCTCCACCAATCAGGAACAAGTGGTGGACGTTACCCTCATCGTCCTCAATACCGAAAACGGCTTCTCCGATACGCTGACTCAGCAGGTGGTTATTCCGCCTCTCTTAGATGCATTCCCCACCGATTCCATATCCCTCTGCTTCTGCGAGGACACCACGCTGACGGCCCCCATGGAAAACACCACTTTCCTCTGGAATGACGGCTCTGACGGCTCTTCGCTGGCGGTAGATCAAGAGGGACTCTACTGGGTGGAGATGAGCTCCGGCTCTTGTGTGGTGCGGGACTCCGTCTATGTTTTTTACGCCTCCTGTCCGTCCTTTGACACGCTGTCGGCCCAGGTTTGCCAGGGCGATGCCTACAATGGGGTGGTGTATAGCCAGGATACCGCTCTGCAGGCTTCTTATGCCGATGCCTGTGGCAACCAGGTCTTTGAGACGACCTTCCTTTCCGTCATGGATACCTTCTACCAGGCCTTCTCCGCTCAGCTCTGCGAGGGCGATACGCTCTTTTTTGAGGGGCTGGCCCTGACCGAATCCGGCAATTATCCGGTGGTCTTGCAGAGCAGTGAGGGCTGTGATTCCGTGCGCGCCATGTCTGTGAATGTTTTGAATGCCATCCAAACCAGCGAAACCATCACGCTCTGCCAGGGCGATGTCTTCGAACCCGGCGGCATTACCTCCGATACCAGCCTGTGTGAGACTTTCACTTCCGTAAACGGCTGTGATTCCACGCACTGTCGCCTGATTACTTTTTCGGATACCTCGCATGTGGAAGAAGCGGTCGCCATTTGCGCGGGCGATGCCTATGAATTCGGAGGTTCCATGCTGACTACGGAAGGACAATACTGCCTGACCTTCACGGGCCTGAACGGCTGCGACTCCGTGCATTGCATTAATCTCGAAGTACGCGATACGGCCTGGACGCTGATGGCTCCCGAAATTTGCGCGGGCGATTGCTTTGAAGTGGGGGATTCTTGTTACACCCTTTCGGGAAATTATATCAATGTGCTCACCTCGGCCAACGGTTGCGACAGCACTGTGCTGACTCAACTCACCGTACATCCCGGGCCGGCGCCTCAGATCAGTGGGGAGCAGCAGTTTTGTGCGGGCGACAGTGTCTTGTTGGATGCAGGCCCCGGCTTCGTCTCTTACAACTGGTCGAATGGGGCGACGGGGCAGACGACCTGGGTGTCTTCTGCCGGTACTTATTCCGTGCTTGTGCAAGACGGCTTCGCCTGTGAGGGCAGTGATGACTTTGAGGTAACGGCCATTTCCGTCGGTGCAGGCGTGGAGGTTTTGACGGATTACAACGGCTATGCAGTGAGCTGCGATGGCGCTTCGGATGCATCGCTTAGCGCTACGGGCTCCGGTGGCATTCCGCCCTATCAATACCAGTGGAGCACGGGCGATACGGCTTCCACGGTCCAAAATTTGCCGGAAGGCTCCTATCAATTGACCGTTACGGACAACTTCGGCTGCCAGACAACGACCCAGATTGACTTGGAGGGACCTCCGCCGCTTGAAGTCGTCTATGACTGGACGGAGCCCACTTGTTATGGCGACAGCGACGGGGCTTTGTACCTCACGCCTTCGGGCGGCGTGCAGCCTTACGAGTATTTGCTGAGCAATTACCCGCCGCAGACTGAGCCGCTCTTTTCCAACTTGCCGGCAGGCGTTTACGAAATGGAAGTCCGGGATGCCAACGACTGCCTGTGGACGGGCGATTTGGTGCTGACGCAGCCCGAAGCGCTTTTGCTGGAGTTGAACCCCGATACCGCTTACATAGATTTGGGCGAATCCGTGCAGGCCGAGGCAACGGTCAACCTGAGTTCGCCCCAGGTCGTCTGGCAACCCACCGTGCAATTGGACTGCCTCTCGGACGATTGCCTGCTGGTGGATTTATCGCCTTTTGTGAGCATGTCGTACATCCTTACGGTGCAATCCGCGGCGGGTTGTACGGTGCGCGATACCATTTATGTGAAGGTGAAGGATACCCGAAAATTGTACATCCCCAACGCCTTTTCTCCCGATGGCAATGGCATCAACGACTACTTTACGGTTTTTGCCGGCTCGGGGGTAGAGGAAATTACGTCCATGTACATTTTCGATCGCTGGGGCGATCTGGTTTTTACACGGGAGCACTTTCCGCCCAATATCCCCAACCTCGGTTGGGATGGCACGGTGGAAGGCGAGCCTGCCGCCATAGCCGTGTATGCTTATTGGGTGCAGGTGAGGTACAAAGACGGCAGCGAGGAGCTGTTTAAGGGCGATGTACACCTGATCAGATAGGAGAGGGAGCACCTTATAGAAACTTACAGCAAGTCTTCTTCGCGGTATTTTCTTTGGGGCGTTTCTTCTTCGTACTTTGCCTCCTTCTTGCGCCGGCGCTTGAGTTCTTCGAGGTCAAGTTCGCCTTCCGGTTCAAAGGTCTCTGCAGGATCAATGCCGCGGCGGCGGAGTTCTTTTTCTATTTCGCGCCTTTCCCATTCTTCGTCTAAGCGGCCGATGCCGAAGAAGCCAAAGGCCTTGAAGTATTGAAAGGCCAGCCCGATGCCCCAAAATATCCAGACCGGCACCCATTCTGTAAGGCTTCCGGAATCCCAAAACAAAAACAGGCTCATCATGGTGTTGACGATCAGATAGGACTTCAGGTGCTTGTAAAAGCTCTTCTTCCTGCGAACGCGCTTTTGCGCCATTCGGACATAAGGGTTGGGGTGGTGCTTCTTTTTGGGCATGTTATT
>JALVES010000176.1 GCA_027030635.1 Saprospiraceae bacterium
TCCCCCTTCTTCCCCAACACCACATCCTCCCCCACAGAAGCCGGCCCCACTTCCTCCTGCACACAACCCACATAAGAAAAGGTAAAGAAAACGGTAAGAATCAACAGGCAGAGGGCGCCACCCCCCCATTTTGAACATTAAAAACACTTAAAAAAGTTCTCATGGTTCACGAATTTATGTGAAAAAAATCCCGCACAAAGGCGGCTTAAACGCGGCACAAGCAGCCCGCTTCTTTAAGCGGGAAAGGGGCACTTTTCCCCATAAGTTTCACATATTTTCCATGAGATGAGAGGGTAATCGCCACACTCATCGGTGGCAAAGATAAGGGATGTTTTGGAGAAAAGCAATTTTTTTGGTGAAATTGGTGGAAGCGGGGAAATAGGGGAAATCGGTGGAATTGGAGAATGGAAAATGGAAAATGCCCACTCCGTGAACACTCCGTGAACGCCGTGAGCTCCGTGGTAAAAGAATGGATAATGGAAAATTGATAATGGAGAATGACCTCTCCGTGAACTCCCCGTGAACTCCGTGAGCTCCGTGGTAAAAAGAATGGATAATGGAAAATGGAGAATGGAGAATGACCTCTCCGTGAACTCCCCGTGAACTCCGTGAGCTCCGTGGTAAAAAGAATGGATAATGGAAAATGGAGAATGGAGAATGACCTCTCCGTGAGTTCTCCGTGAACGCCGTGAACTCCGTGGTGAGTTTACAACGCCGCTTCGAGCCTGAGACCCTCTCACGTTCATCACGTTCATCACGTTCGTTACGTTCATCACGTTCATCACGTTCGTTACGTTCGTCTCGCCGTATCCTACGCGCGCTAAAGCACGCGGTACTGATTGACGGGCTGAAGCCCGCCCAACTAAACGCTAAACGCTCAACGCTCAACGCTCAACGATACACGATAAACCAATCCCCCCGATTCCCCCGATTCAACCGATTTCCCCGCTTCAACCGCTTTAACCGACAACCGACAACCGATTCCCCCAATTTCACCTCCCCCTAAACTTCCTATACAAAGCCTTCTGCTTGTCGTCTAAGACAATCTCCCTGCCGTCAATAAAGGCGTGAGTTACCTGGTTGGTGCGCATGTCTAAGGCATCGCCTTTGGAGAGGAAGAAGGTCGCAGGCCCGCCTACGCGCAGATAGCCGGCGCGGTCCTCGATGCCAAGGATGAGAGCGGCATTTTGCGTAAGCGCCTGAACAGCCGCCTCATAAGGCAAACCATGCGCTACGGCCTGACCCGCCACGAAACCCAGATTGCGGTCCTGCCAGCTCCAACTGCCGCCCTGGCTGAAGCAAAACAAAATGCCCGCCTCCTGCAAAATAGCCGGCGTCTTAAAGGGCTGGGCGATATCGTCTTCGGGGTAAGCAGGCAGGGCAAAAGTAGTGCTCAAAATGACGGGAATGTCTTTTTCCTTCAAAAAGTCCGTCAGCAGATAAGCATCGCGCCCGCCGACGAGCACGGGACGTATGCCGAAGTCTTCGGCAAAAAGCACGCCCGCCATGATGGATTGGGCATCATTGGCATGGAGATAGAGGTTTTGCCTGCCCTCAAACACCCCGCGCAGGGCTTCGAATTTGAGATTCTTCTCCGCAGGAGATTCCTTCTGCAAATAAGCCTGTGCTTCGAGCATAAAGCGACGCAGCTCGTCCAACTTTTTGCCGTAATTTTTGTCTTCTTCTACCTGATGCGTGCGAAAATTGTAACTCATGCGTCGTGGCCAGTGCAGATGTACGCCGTCATCGGCACGCACGGCGGCATCTTCCCAGTTCCAGGCATCCAATTGCACCACAGAGGAAGTGCCGGAGAACACGCCGCCCTCCGGACAAACCTGCGCCAGCAGCACGCCGTTGGCGCGAATGGTCGGCAACACATCCGAATCCGTATTGTAGGCAATCAAACTGCGCACATTGGGATTCATCTCTCCAACTTCCCGATAATCATTGGTGGCACGCACCATGCCAATTTCCGTCAACCCCAGGGTGGTATTGGGAGCAATAAAGCCCGGGTAAAGATGCTGCCCGTCGCCCTCAATAACGCGATAGCCCGGAAAGCCCCTGCCTACATTGATCTGAGAAATCATTTCAATCTTCCCGTCCCGCACGGCAATGAGCGCATTCGGAATTACATTCCCGTCTCCGAGATGAGCCGTTACATTGGAAATCAGGATGGGCTGTACCTCAGCCGGAGCCGGAGCCGGCGGTTGAGCCCATACATGATTTACCCCATTCCCAAACCCCGTCAGCTGCAGGCATGGCAAAAGGCCTAAAAGGAGAGCTGCAAAAAAAACAATCTTTTTCATCTCAAATCAATTGTGTGTACGAATGATGGCAGGTATGTCTTTGGCCTTCCTCGCAGGCAAAAGAGAGGCCAAAAGCCCGATAAAGATAACGGTAATTCCCACCAATACAAAATCCGACAGCCGCAACTGCACCGGATACGCACTGACGACAAAGCCCTGCGGAATGGAAACCAAGCCATTTTCCAAGTGGGTGTGGAGCAAATATAAGGCCACGGCAATCGCAAAACCCACAAGCAAGCCCAACGCGCTCATCAACACTCCCTGCGAGAGAAAAATGCGCCGAACGAGCCCCTCATCAGCGCCCATAGCCTTGAGCATGGCAATGTCGCGCTTCTTCTCTAACACAATCATCCAAAGCGCACCGATCATGTTAAAAGCTACCAGGGCCATCGTCAACGAAAGAATGGCATAGCTCATCCACTTTTCAATCCGGAGCAACTTCAAAAAAGCTTCGTCCTGCTCATAGCGGTCTTTGACCTCAAACTCCGGCCCCAACAGACTCTTAACCTCCCGTTTAAGCTGCTCTACATCGGCATCCGGAAGCACCGCAATTTCAAGCGCACTGGCCTGCCCGGGCTTCTTCAGCAGGTCCTGCACGAATCCAAGGTCAGCCAGTATATAGCGATTGTCAAAATCCTGCTGTATGACAAAGGTGCCAACCGGATAGGTGAGTTTTTTCCGGAAGGGCTGCTCCATAGCCCTGACTTTCTTCCGCCTCGGCATATAGACATATAGCGGAGTTAGGGGATTGTCAATGTTGATGGAGAGCTTGTTGCGCATACCCACGCCGGCCACCACGAGATTGCGGCCGGCCTCTTCACCTCTAAGTTGATAGCGCCCTTCGCGCACGGTGGAGTCTATGCCTGTAATCAGGTGGTAGTTGTCATCCACTCCTTTTAAAATGCCAAAGGCCTGGCTGTTGCCGTATTCAAAAAAGGCTATTTCTTCCAAAGATTGGGAGACCAAAGCAATGCCATCAAGCTCTTCTATCAGTAGCAGCAGACTGCTGTCCACAGCAAAAGTTTTGCCCTCTACAGGTGTTACCTTAATGTCGGGATTGAAATTGCTGAAGAGCTGCATGATGAGGTCTTCAAAGCCATTGAAGACCGACATGACGAGGATGAGGGCCGCCGTGCCTATGGCCAGCCCCAATTCTGCTACCCAGGTGATGATGTTGATGGCATGCGTGCGCTTACGCG
>JALVES010000177.1 GCA_027030635.1 Saprospiraceae bacterium
AGTTTGCGTATTTGACGAAAGTCTGAGACGATGTCCCGACCGGCTACACGGGCGCTGCCTCCATCGGGCAGAGTGAGCGTAGTGAGCATGCGGATGAGGCTGCTCTTCCCGGCGCCATCGGGCCCGATGAGGCCAAAGATTTCTCCCTGAGGGATGTCGAGATCCACTTCGTTGACGGCAATTTGCGTGCCGTATTGCTTGAGCAGTTTGTGTGCTTGGATGGACATACCGTGTTTTTTACCAGTTTACTTCGGCGGGCATGCCGAGCTTGAGTTTGCCGTCGTTGGGCACGGCGATTTTGATGGCATAGACCAGATTGACGCGCTCTTCTTTGGTCTGTACGATTTTGGGCGTAAATTCAGCCTCGGAGGATATCCAGGTGATGCGGCCCGGATAGTCGTAGTAGCCGCCATCGGGGGCGTCTATGCTGACTGTTACTTTCATGTTTTCCTTAATCTCGGGCAATTGCGTAGCGCTGACGTAAGCCCGCAGGATGAGCGTATCCATGGGGGCGAGTACGTAGAGCGTTTTGCCCGGTGCAGCCAGTTCGCCGGCCTCGGCCGTTTTGCTGAGTACGCGGCCTTTGACGGGATTGATGATGCGGCAGCGCCTGATTTGGTCTTCGAGCGAGGCGAGTTTGGCCTGTAGCGGAGCTTCCTCGGCGAGGATGCCGCGATTGGCTTGTTGAGCTGTGGCTCGTGCTGCCTGGATTTTTTGTTCGATGACGGCCAGCTGCCCGTCGAGATCGTCCAATTGCTTGGTGGTGGCTGCTTTGCCTTCGATGAGTTTTTCTAAGCGTTTGCGTTCTTTGAGAAGCACGCTTTTTTGTTTTTTCAGCACTTCAATTTCCGGTGAAGGGTCGCGGAGTTTGGCGTGCAGGGCCTGCATGGCGCTGATGAGTTGTTGGCGTTGCAGGCTGAGGGCGGTGGTGTCAATCAGGCCCACCTCGGCGCCGCCTTGCAGGGTTTGGCCTTCCGCGAGGGAAAGCTGCAGGATGGGGCCGGCTTGTTGAGCTGAGATACGCACTTCGTCGGCTTCGAAATTTCCGTAGGCATCGGCCGTTTCTTCGGGTTGCCCGCAGGCAGCGAAGAGGGCGATGGCTGTGAGCGAAAGGGTGAGGATGTGAATCTTCATTTTCTTCTGGTTTGATTGTTTTTGTTGGAGGTGTTTTGCTTGTTTATGGCTTGTGCAGGCTTTCCCATTGCATGGCCGTTTGCAGTTTTTGCAGGCGGTGCAATTCGAGTTGCAGCCCGGCTTGCTGTACGGCGTTCCACTTTTGCAGGTAGTCTGTGGCCGTGATGGTGCCTTCCTGCAGTTGTGTTTCTGCGGTGGCGAGGAGTTGCTTTTGCAGCTCCAGTGCGGCAGCGTCTTTGGCGATGAGTTGATCGTAGAGCGTCCACTGTTCGCGCAGGCGGGCCTCTTCGGTTTTTAATTGCTGGATGCGCTGTTCGCGTTCGTTGTCGAGCATGAGCTGTTGGTATTTCAGGGCGTCCTGGTCGCGCTTGCTGACTTTCCAGTCGAAGAGCTGCCAGGAGGCTTGCAGGCCGATGATGCCATAGGGTGAAATCTGGTCGTCAAAAAAGTTCAGCGGATTGGGGTAGCCGATGCCTGCTTTGGCGAAGGCGGCTACTGTGGGTTTTCTGTTTGCCTTGCTTTGCTCAGCTTTTGCGGCGAGTTCCATTTGGCGAAAGCCAATGAGGCGTATGTCTGTTCGCTGCGAAAAATCCTCTGTGGCCGGAGGGGGAGGGGTGGCAGGCGGAGTAAATGAGGCTTCTTTGTCTATGGAGAGCCCTGTGAGTGTGTTTAAGGCGCTGAGCAGGCCGGCTTCGGTTTGCTTGAGTTGCAGGGTCTGTGCTTCGGTGCGAAGCAGTTGGGCTTCGAGTTCGATGGCTGTGGCGGGCAGGGCGGCGCCGGCATCTATGGCTGCCTGCAAGGCTTTTTGGCGTTCGCGCAGGCTGGCCATGCCCGTTTCGAGAATCGCTCTTTGCTTTCGCAAAATGAGCACGTTGAAGAAGAGCTGTTGCACGGTTTGGCGTACCTGCTCGGCGGGGGCCTCCAAGGCTGCCTGGCTGGTTTGCAGGCGTTGGTCGAGTGTCTGTTGGGCGGCTTTGAGCCTGCCTCCGTCGTAAAGGACGTAATTGGCCTCGGCATAGAGTTGGGCGCGGTAAAGCGGTAGTTCGACTCCGGGAATGGGCACTGTGGGCGGGAAATCCAGTTTGACGTTTTCGGACTGGAAACTACCCGTGGCGGTCAGTTGGAGTTGTGGCAGACGGCGGGCGTACAGATTGGCCCGTTGCAGTTCGCCCTGTGCGGCGATGAGCTCTTTGTTGCGCAAAAGGGGCAGCCTGGCCTCCGCTGCGCGATAGAGCGAGTCGAGCGTGTAGGTCTGCTGACTTCGGGCGTCGGTCAGGCCGAAGAGCGTGAGTAGCAGGAACAGAAGCGTTCTTCTCATGTTCGTATTGTTTAAGATTTTGATGTTATGCAATGCGTAGCGCCTGGTCGAGAAAACGGGCGACCTGGGCGGTGCGTTCTTCGAGGAAGCGCTCAAAAGCTTTGTCGTCCATTTGCAGGAGTTGCTGAATCAGCGGGCGGGCAATGAAAGGGAAGATGCTGAGCGCAAGGATGTTGACCCACAAATGCTGCGGCGGGTAGTCGGGAATTTCGCCCCGCTGCTGTGCGTGGATGATTTCCTGCATCAGCTTTTGAAGCATTTTTTGGGGCGCCCCGGATTTCTCCGGCTCCATGAAGAACTCTGTCGGGCGATTGCTCAGCTCGTGAATGACGAACAGCGGCACAAAAGGATGCTCCCGAATCTGCGAAATGTAGGCCCGCACAAAGGCGAGAAGCTTTTCGCGTATGGGTAAGTCCCCGGCCAGTGCCTTTTCGACTTTGGGAAAAATCTCCTTCACAGCCTCGGCAAAGACCAGCTTGAAGAGCTGCTCCTTGGAGCGAAAGTAGTAGTGC
Organism: Saprospiraceae bacterium; assembly: GCA_027030635.1. Taxonomy (GTDB): domain Bacteria; phylum Bacteroidota; class Bacteroidia; order Chitinophagales; family Saprospiraceae; genus WGBN01. The sequence goes on from JALVES010000177.1 coordinate 2,965, forward strand.
AGCATGGCCTTGTTGATGCCGGCCGCATCTGCAATCTCCTGCATGCGCGTGCCCGCCATGCCCTTTTGCAGAAATATGCGGCGTGCGGCCTCTATGATGCGCTGCCTGGTGTCTGATTTATCCATCTGGTTTATCTATTTGGTTTAACCATTTGGTTAATTACGGTATTGGAACGCAGAGGATGAGAAAAAGTTTTGCCCGGAGCAAAAAAAAAATGAAAATGGGGAATGGACGGTTTAGCGTTGAGCGTTGAGCGTTTAGCGTTTTGGGAGTGGGTTTGAAGGCAGAGCCTCCGTTCATCACGCCCGTTACGCGTCACGTTCATCATGTTCGTTAGGTTTTTATTTCTCGCAAAGACGCGAAAGAATGTTTGATTTTCATCCGGAACATACCACCAAGTAACTATAGCCGTTTTTCTCTGTCACTTTGGTTGTTAAGACGCTAAGGAGCTCGCGTTCAGGCCTGATTGGGCTACGTTCATCACGTTCATTACGTTCATCACGTTCATCACGTTCATCACGTTAAACCAGCGATACACGCTCAACCCGCCCCCCGCTCCCCCGACCCATAGAGGGGCGCCCTTCGACTCCGCTCAGGAGGCGGCGCCCCACCCGCCTCCTCCTGGAAAATGGGGTGTCAAGTTGAACGGGCCTAAAACCCGCGAGAACCCGCGTCATCCGCGTCATCCGCGTTCTATCAAGTCACGTTCGTCACGTTCGTTACGTTCGTTACGTTCATCACGTCAAAACCACGATACACGATAAACCGCTTCCCCCGCTTCCCCCGCTTCCCCCAATTTCACCGATTCCCCCAATTTCACCGATTTCCCCACTTCCACCACATTCCCGATTTCCCCGTATCTTTGGCCCCGCTACAACGAAATTTCATGGAGAGCATCAGTTTGCAATATCCCGCCTGGTATTTGATTTTGTGCTTCGCATTGGGGGCGCTTTACGCTTTGGTTTTGTACTACCGCCGGCGCAGTGCGGGAGGTGAGAGGGAATTTGGCGAAAGCCGTCCTCTGCGCCCCTGGATACTGGCGGGTCTTCGCTTTTTGGGCGTGAGCCTGCTGGCCATTTTGCTGTTGTCGCCACTGCTTAAAACGGTGCAGACGGAGGTGCGCAAGCCGCTGGTGCTCCTGGCGCAAGATGCCTCTCAATCCATTGCGCGGCAGTGGGAAGATGCCGATGACAGCCTCGCTTATACGGCTGCCCTTGACAGCCTTTCTGCAGCTCTGGAAGAGCGTTATGAGCTGGAGGCCTACAGCTTTGGGGAGGAAGTTCGCCCGGGCCTGCCCGATACTTTTGCGGATAAGGCGACGGATATAGCAGCCGTCTTACATACTTTTTCGGAGCGTTATGCGCACCGAAATCCGGGCGCTGTGCTTTTGCTCACCGATGGCATTTACAACCGCGGCAGCAATCCGCTCTACGCCACGGGCGATTTGAAGGCCCCGTTTTTTACTGTAGGGCTGGGCGATACGGTGCCACCGCGCGACCTGCTCATCAAGGCTGTTTTTTACAACCGCATAGCCTATCTTGGCGACCGTTTCAAGGTACAGGTGGATGTGGCTGCGCGGCATTTGGCGGGCAGGCAAAGCGAGCTGCGCCTCATGCGCGACGGACAGGTGCTGCAGCGCCGGCCGGTGCAGATTGGGCGCGACGATTTTTTCCGGACCATCGAGCTGGAACTGCCGGCTGACAGGGCAGGGGTGCAGGCCTACCGACTGATCCTGAGTCCGTTGGAGGGGGAGTTGAGTACCGAAAACAACCGCCGCGATTTTTTTGTGGAGGTATTAGATGCCCGCGAGAAAATTTTGCTGCTGGCCGCTGCCCCGCATCCGGATATAGCAGCCTTTCGGCAAATACTGTCCAACGCTAAAAACTACGAACTGACCGTTGCCTTTTACGACGATCTGCACGTCAAACCAGAGGATTTTGACCTGGTGCTCTTTCACCAGTTGCCCGCCAAAGGCAAGAGCATTGCGCATCTTTTAACCGCTTTGGACAAGGCTCGCCGTTCGCGCATTTTCGTGCTGGGCGCTCAAAGCGATGTGCCGGCTTTCAACCAATCCCAGCAGTTGCTCTCCATATCCGGCGGCAGCAGCGCCGACTGGAACGAAGTGCAGGCTCTGCCCAATCCCTCCTTTGCCGCCTTTACTGTGGATGAAGCCCTGCGCAAAGAACTGCCCAACTTTCCGCCCCTTGCCGCGCCTTTCGGGCAGTACGAAGCCAAGCCCGATGCGCGGGTGCTGCTGCAGCAAAAAATCGGCTCGGTGAAAACGGAGTATCCGCTTTGGCTCATGGGCGAAGAAGGCGATCACCGCACGGCCATCCTTGCCGGCGAGGGCTTTTGGCGATGGAAACTGTTCGACTATCTGCAGTTTCAGAATTTCGACCTGGTGTCGGAGCTTTTCCTCAAAACGGTGCAGTACGCTGCGCTCAAAGACGACAAAAGGCGCTTTAGGGTGAGTCTGCAAAAACAGCTCTTTTCTGAGAACGAACCCATCCTCTTCGACGCCCGCCTTTACAACGAAAATTACGAAGCCGTCAACGAGCCCGAGGCCGCTCTTGTCATCACCGATGCCAATGGCCATAGGTACGAATACGTCTTCGACAAAACCGACCGGGCCTACCGCCTGAATGCCGGCATTCTGCCCGTAGGCACTTATACCTATGAGGCTTCAGTGGAGCAGGAGGGGCAGCGCCTGAGCTATTCCGGCCGCTTTAGCGTGGAGCCCCTGCAATTGGAGCTGTACGATCTGACCGCGCGGCACGGCATCTTGCGTCTGCTTGCCGGGCGCAGTGGCGGGGCATTTTTCCGGCCCGATGAGCTGGCGCAAATTCCCGCACACCTGGATTCGCTGACTACTTTGAAACCCGTTTTACATCACAGCACGCGCACCCGCGAGGCCATTCACCTGAAGTGGATCTTTTTTCTGCTGCTGGCGCTGTTCTCGCTGGAGTGGTTTCTGCGCAGGTTCTGGGGGAGCTATTGACCATGTCTGCTTTATTTGCACTGAACAAATACCTTTGGCGATACCGCTACCGCCTGCTGATTGGGGCTTTTTTCGTGATTAGCTCCAATTTTTTTAAGGTCTTGCAGCCTCGTGTGATTCGCCAGGCCTTAGATGTGGTGTTTGAGAATCTGCGTTTTTACAGCCTCTTCAACGGTTTTGAAAACCAGCAACTGTTGGTAAACGAACTGGGTAGCGCCCTTTTGTTCTTTGCCCTGCTCGTCATTGCCCTGGCGCTGATGATGGGCTTCTTCATGTACTGGATGCGGCAGACCATCATCTACATGTCGCGTCTCATTGAGCGGGATTTGCGCAACGACATTTTTGCCCATTATGAGCGCCTGACCCCCGGCTTTTACAAAGGCCGCAATACCGGCGATCTGATGTCGCGCATAGCCGAAGACGTTTCCAAGGTGCGCATGTACGTAGGGCCGGTGATGATGTACACCGTCAACCTCTTGTTTTTGTTTGTTTTTGTCATCAGCTCCATGCTGCGGGTCAGCCCGCAGTTGACGCTGTACAGTTTGTTGCCCCTGCCGGTTTTGTCGGTGTCCATTTATTACGTCAGCAGCATCATCAATCGCCGCAGCGAGCGCATCCAGCAGCAATTGGGGCGATTGAACTCCATTGCTCAGGAGGTTTATTCCGGCATTCGGGTGGTAAAGGCCTATGTGCGGGAGCGCTTTTTTGTGGCCTTTTTTGCCGGTCAAAGCGAGGAATACCGCAACCATGCCATGGGGCTGGTGCGCGTCAATGCCTTTTTCAGGCCTTTGATTATTCTGCTGAACGGCCTGAGCATTGTCATCACCGTCTATGCAGGTGCGCGGGCTGTGATTGCAGGTCAGATCAGCCCGGGCCATGTGGCTGAATTCGTGCTGTACGTCAGCATGCTGACCTGGCCTGTTACGGCCATTGGCTGGGTGGCTTCCACCATTCAGCAGGCAGCGGCTTCGCAAAAGCGCATCAATGAGATACTGGACATTCGGCCCGACATCATCAATGAGGTGGTGTACCCGCATCCGCTGCAGGGAGATATAGCTTTCCGGAATGTTACTTTTCGCTATCCCGATACGGGCATTGTTGCCTTAGAGAACGTCAGCTTTGAGTTGAAGGCCGGGCAGAAGATGGCCGTAGTGGGGCAGACGGGCTCCGGAAAGAGTACGCTGGCCGAATTGCTGGAGCGCATGTATGAGGTTACCTCCGGCTCCATTGAAGTGGATGGCAAAGACCTGCGCGAGCACGATTTGTACAATCTGCGCAGGAATATCGGCTATGCCCCCCAGGACGTCTTCCTCTTTTCGGATACCGTAGCCAACAACATCCGCTTCGGCAAACCGGATGCCACAGAGGAAGAGATCGAAAACTATGCGCGCAAAGCCGCCGTCTATCGGGATGTTTTGCATTTGCCGAAAGGCTTCCAAACCCAGGTCGGCGAAAGAGGCGTAACCCTCTCAGGGGGCCAAAAGCAGCGCATCTCCCTCGCCCGTGCCCTCATCAAAAAGCCCCGCATTCTGTTGCTGGACGACTCCCTCTCGGCCGTGGATTCAGAAACGGAAAAGGCCATTCAGCAGCATTTGCGCGAGGAAATGGCCGGAAAGACCGTCATCATCATCACCCACAGGATTTTTTCGCTCTTGTCTTTCGACAAAATCATCGTCCTCTCTCGGGGCAAAATCACAGAGCAGGGGACGCATGCAGAACTGCTGGCCCGCGGCGGCTATTACGCCGATATGTACGAGCAGCAAGTCCGGACACCGCAACAGGGAGAAAGCCTGAGCGAGCCGCCGGAGAGATAAATTTTCAGTATTGTTTTTTTGGTTGCAAAGAAAGTACTACATTTGTCTCGATTTTGATTTGTTCACTAAACTCAGTTGCAAAGTGAATTTTGAGAAAAATGACAGGAGGTCTGACATGGTGTACTCCCAACGCTTGCGTGCAGGACGTCGGCGTACCTACTTTTTCGACGTGCGCAAAACCAAAGGGAATGACTACTACATAACCCTGACGGAGAGTACCCGCCGCTTTGACGGAGATGGCTTTGAGCGTCACAAGATTTTCCTCTATAAAGAGGACTTCAACCGCTTTCTGAAAGGTCTGGAGGATGCCATCAACCACGTGAAAACCGAGTTGATGCCCGATTACGACTACGACGAGTTTACCCGTCGCCAGGAGGAGTGGGAAGCGCAGCGCGCTGCAGAAGCTGCTGCCGCTCAAACCGAAACCGAGCCTGCTGAAGAAACCGCCACGGAAGAGACCCCCGAGGAAACGGCAACTGACGAAGGCTCTGAGGATGAACCTCCCATCCAGTCGGAAGAGGACATGAGTTGGTAAATAAGCTCCGCTGCGTACCGTTTGCCACTTCTGCAGACCCGCCCGGGCGGGCTGCAAACTGTGCTATGGTGCCTGCACTTATCACGGCAAATCTATGAATCGAATCGTTACTCTGGATGAGTTTATCACTCATCGGCAAAAGGATTTTCCCTATGCTTCGGGAGAGTTGACGGGCCTGTTGCACGACATCGGTCTGGCAGCCAAAATCGTAAACCGGGAGGTCAATAAGGCCGGCTTAGTCAACATCCTCGGCAAAGCAGGTACGGGCAATGCCTCCGGCGATGAAGTTCAAAAACTGGACATCTATGCCAATGACAAACTCTTGGAAAGCCTGCGCAACAGCGGCGAGTGCTGTGGCGTGGCTTCTGAGGAAATGGAGGACTTTTTCCCCATACAATCCGTCGAAGGCAAGCAATCCAACTACGTAGTGATTTGCGACCCGCTCGACGGCTCTTCCAACATAGACGTCAATGTCTCTTTGGGCACCATTTTCGGCATTTACCGCCGCAAGAGCCATCCGGGCGGCGTTTGCGAGTTGGATGATTTTTTGCAAAAGGGGAGTGAGTTGGTGGCAGCGGGCTATGTCTTGTATGGTACTTCCACGCTGCTGGTTTTCACTACGGGCAAGGGCGTCAACGGCTTTACGCTGGACCCCTCCATCGGTGAGTTTTGCCTTTCGCATCCCAACATCCGCATTGCGGAGCGCGGCAGCCAGTATTCCATCAATCAGGGGTATTACAAACGCTTTGACGAGAGAGTCAAGCGTTTTATTGACCATTATTCCAATGCCCGCATGAGCCTGCGCTACATCGGCTCCATGGTAGCCGATGTGCATCGCATTTTGCTCAAAGGCGGGATTTTCCTGTATCCGGGTACGGAAGACCGGCCGGAAGGTAAGCTGCGCCTGCTGTACGAATGCAACCCCCTGGGTTATCTGGTGGAGCAGGCGGGCGGCAAGGCCATTCATTGCACGACCTTGGAGCCGGTTACTTCCATACAACCCCTTGCCCTGCACCAGCGCGTCAGCATAGCCATAGGCTCCAAAGGTATGGTAGAGGAGTTCGAACAATTTATGAAATCATGAAGCAACGCTACCTCTATCTCTTTTTAACCCTTCTGACTTTTGTTGCCGGTTATGTGTTTTTGCGCCTGGCCTATGGCGTTACAGACGAATTTCCCTTCACCCAGGAAATTGTCCTGATCGTCCTCGGTACCATTGCCACCATCATCATCACGGCAGCTCTGCTGAACCGCCAAACGGAATTGGAGTTGCGCAAAGAGCAACAGGTCAAGACCTTTGAGCTTAAGGCAGAGTTTTATGTGGCGCTCATTGATTTTATAGAAGGGCTCATCAGCGCTTCAAAAATCACTGAGGCAGATCGCCTGCGCATGAAATTTTTGACGCACAAGATTTCCATCATAGCCAGCCCTGAAGTGTTGGAAGAGTACGAAAACTTTCTGGAAGTGTTTTACAAAATTGCCAAAGATGACGCCATTTCAAAAATGGAGTCGAAGACCTTGTCAGAGCGTTTGTCGCATTTGTGCAGCAAGATCAGGCAGGATTTATTGGGCGATGAAGGGCTTACAGAAGAAGAGCAAAACGAACTCGATGAGCAGATCTTAGAGAATGCAAAGATGAGTTGATGAAAGTAGCGTTTTGGCAAATAGGCAAGACCAGGCCCGATTATTTTGCACAGGCCGAGCAGGAGTATGCAGGCCGCCTGAAGCGCTATTTGCCCTTTGAAATTCGCGTCATTCCCGATATTCGCAAGGCGGGCAGGCTGAGCCCGCAGGCTTTGAAGGAGAAGGAAGCAGAGGCCGTTTTGAGACTCTTGCATGAAGATGATTTTTTGGTCTTGCTGGATGAGCAGGGCAAGTCTTTTTCTTCTTTGGCTTTCGCCAAATGGATGGAAGCCCGCCTCAGCGGAAGCGGCCGCCGGTTGTTGTTTCTGGTAGGTGGCGCTTACGGCTTTTCCGGGACTTTGCGCGAACGCGCCAATGCCATGCTCTCGCTTTCGCCCATGACTTTTTCGCATCAATTGGTGCGACCGGTTTTTCTGGAACAATTGTACCGCGCCATGAGCATCCTTCGCAACGAACCCTATCACAACCCATAACGCCATGTCTGTTACTCTTGCCATAGTCATGCTCACCGTCCTGGTTTCCTGGGCGGCCTTTGAAAACCGCAGCCTGTTTGAAAAACTCACCCATCATCCCTATGTGGAGCACCGCAATAAGGAGTACTACCGCTTTTTGACTTCAGCGCTCGTACATGGCAGTTGGGGGCATTTGCTCATCAACATGTTTGTCTTTTATCAGTTTGGCGAGCCGGTGGAGCAGTATTTTATGGCGATCTTCGGTGCAGGTAAAGGACGACTTTTCTTCCTCCTCTTGTACGTGGCTACCACGGTTTTTGCCGATTTGCCCACTTTCGTGAAATACAAAAATGCGCCACACTTCCGCTCGGTCGGGGCCTCCGGAGCAGTTTCGGGCATCTTGTTTGCCTTTGTGATTTTTCAGCCCTGGGCTATGCTTTGGCTCTTTTTTGTGGTCCCCATGCCTGCTATTCTGGCGGCGGTGGCTTACCTGGTTTATTCTTCCTGGGCCGGCAAGAACAAGCGCGACATGATAGACCACAGCGCCCACTTCTATGGAGCGGTCTTTGGCTTTCTGTTTACCATTGCTTTGAAACCCGAGTTGTTTGCTTATTTTATACAGGAATTGATGCAGGGATGGTGATGAAAATATTTTTTACCTTTGCTTTAATTTTACAGCCGCAGCGCTGCGGCTCCATGCTCAATACACAATGCTTATGCCCTTGGACTTGCAGAAGATTTTTGGCGATGTACAGGATATAGATGAGAAGTATCTGAAGAGCCTGCTCGGCGCTTTGGAGCGTGAAAACCTCAAAGGTTTTGACTACCTGGAATTTAAGCAGGCTGTGCAAAACCTCCTTGCCATGAATATGGAGCCTGCCACGGCTATCAAGTCGGCTTTTGCCACGGCACAGACCATGGGTCTGACCAAAGAAGAACTCCTCCGGTCTGCCGAGCACTACATCGCGGTGCTGATGGGTGAGGAAAAAAAAGTCCGGGAGGCTGCCGGGCGCAAGCTCGAGGAGCGCGTGAGCGGCGTGAGCAAGAAGAAGGCACAATTGGAAAATGCCATCCAAGCCGCCAAAGACCGCATGGCCGCGCTGAAGACAGAGCTGCAACAATTGGAAAAAGACTTAGAGAAACACAGCGCAGAGCTGGCCGCGCTCTCTCAGAAGGGCGAGCTGGAGAAGCAGAAAATCGCCGAGCGCGAGGCGGCTTTTCTCAAGGCATCTGCCCATATCAAAGAAGCCATTGCTGCTGATATTGAGCAGATTCGCCAAGCTCTTTAAAACAAAACTTCTTTAAAACCTGATTTACAATGCCTACAACTGACCCTTTTCAGAACACTTCCAAAGCCGGCAAACCCAAATCTTTTTGGCAACGTCCCGAAGGAGTTACCGGAGCGGCTTTCCTCATCGCCCTGATCGGTGGTGGCGGTTATCTGCTTTATAAGTTTTTGCCGGCCCTCATCACCCTGGCTCAAAATACCATTGTGCTCGTCGGCTTACTGCTGGTTCTTGCGGCTTTGATCTACATCGTTTTGGACCCCAAAGCCCGCAATCTCATCTGGTACAGCTACAAAAGCGTCATGCGCTGGATCACCGGCCTGTTTGTACAAATAGACCCCATTGGCATCCTCAAAAGCTATGTGGAAAGCCTGCAGGACAACCTGCGCAAGATGAGCAAGCAAATCGGCGTCATCCGCGGTCAGATGCGCAAGATGAAAACCCTGATGGAAGAGAACCAACAGGAAATCGAAAAGAGCATGCAACTGGCCAGCATGGCCAAAAAGCAGGGCAAAGAGGAGCACGTCA
>JALVES010000178.1 GCA_027030635.1 Saprospiraceae bacterium
TAGTCGGTTTGTCCGGCATTTTTTTCCGAGCGGATGGTCATCAGGATGAGGTTGAGGAAGCCCATCAGGCCGCCCAGTACGAGGAAGCCGTAGCTGGCTGTGATGACGGAGACGTGTATGGTCAGCCAGTAGGAGCGCAGCACGGGGACGAGGGGCGTTACTTCGGGGTCCATCCAACTGAGGTGAGCGACCCAGAGGATGATTGCGGCCAGGATAGAGGTGGCTGCCAGGGCGCCTGTCTGGCGACGGGCGAAGAGCAGCCCGGCCAGGGTGGTGGTCCAGGCGATGTAGATCATGGATTCGTAGCCATTGCTCCAGGGCGCATGGCCGGAGATGTACCACCTCGCGATCAGGCCTGCCGTATGAGCCAGGAAGAAGAGCACGAAAATGCCGGTCAGCGCCTTGCGGGCGCTTTCCAACCAACTCTTGCCGGGTTTGAAGATGTCCTGGAAAAAGATGATGAGCAGCATCAGCCCCAGCAGGGCATACCACTTGCCGAGGCGGTTGAAGATATCTATTTTGTTGTACATCACCTCCAGCTCGACTTTTTGCTGCGGGATGAGCAGCGAGCTGCCCAGCTTTTCCTGGTATTTTTCTAAGGCCGTGAGCAACTCATCCACCTGCGACCAGTCGCCGGTTTCCACGGCCTCGCGCGTCGTTTGTATGTAGGCCTGCATGAAGTTTTCGATGAAGAAATTGCTGCGCTCATCGCCCTGGGCTGCCATGAAGGGGGTCAGCCAGTGGGTATCTGTGCTGTCGAGCGAGGGAAAGAGCCTCAGCAACTGGCCGGTGAAGACCATGTTGACGATGTTGAGGCGCTCGTCAACCTTGAGCACTTCGTTGTCCAACTTGCTGCGATGCGCGGGTTTGCGCTGGTTGGCCATTTCCACGCGGTCGGTCAGCTTGTATTGAAAATCGTCGTTGAAAAAGTCGAGATAAGTGGCGTGCTTGCGATCGCCCATCTCCAATATTTGGCGCAAGCCCGGATGAGAAACTTTGATGATGGGAATGCGCTCCCACTGCTCGGGATAAACCGTCATGCCGAGGAATATCTGGCCGGCATTCAGGCCGTACATATTCGTCTTGCGGGAGACCTTGCGCACCACCTCGCTCATCAGGCTGGACATGGGCTTCATGCGGCCGCGGAAGTCCTGCACCTGAATGCGCTCAAAGCGCTCTACATGGGAGAGCGGTATGCGCACGATGCTGTCGGCTTGCAAGGGCGTAAAGCCCGCCTGCGCCTGCGTCATACTTGCGGGCAGGGCGAGCAGCAGAAGCAGGGCTGTGAGTTTGGCGGCAGCTTCGCGCTTCTCTCGCAATTCGCTGACCTTACGGCTGATTTTCTGAAAGCGGCTGCGTTTGCTGAAAAGCGATACCAACATCCCCAGGGCCAGCAGAAAATAGCCCAGGTAGCTGATGCGCGTGCCCCATTTGTCGTGGTTGGCAGAGAGGATGGTGCCCCCCTCGTCGGGGTCGTAAGAAGCCTGGAAAAAGCGGTAGCCGCGATAGTCCAGCACGTGGTTCATGTAAATGCGGTAGTCCATCTCCACACCCCGCTCAGGGTCGGAGAGCTTTACCTCGCTGGCATACGACTTGGGGCTGTTGGAGCCCGGGTAGCGCTCGAGCTGAAAGTCTTTGAGGAAGATGGAAAAAGGCATGTTGATGTATTGTTTTCCGTAAGCCAATTCCACCTGGGTGCCATCGAGTAACACTTTTTCGACCTCTCCCGGCCCGCTTTGGTAGTCCCAGAGGACGGCCTCTTTGCTATTCGTGCCGTCTGAGACTTTGAGGCGCACGGCATTGGGTTCTGATTCGACGATTTTGGGTCCTTTGGAGGTGATTTTGATTTTGCCTTTCGGCAAATACGACTTCGCGACCAGATTGCCGTTTCCGATGGTCATCAGGGTGCGGAAGGGCAGGGGGTGCCATGCATTTGCCGCAAGGCTGTCTAAGTGCTGATCGGCCATGCGCATGGTGTGTATGGGGTAGGGCGAGCGGATGAAAACGCTGTCGCCGACGGGGCGTATCTGGACGACTTCTTCGGCGGCGCTGTCGGCAAACATCAGGGGCAGGGAGCCGCCGATGAGCATGCCTTCGCCTGCGTGCAGGTGGCGGTCCTGGCGCCGGTTGCCGGCATCGGTGGAGACCAGGGTGAGCAGGGGAGCGCCCCCGGGGTCTTCAACGGCCTCCTCGGTGGCCTGGGGGATGAATTCCAGCAGCTCGAGCTCTATGGTCTTTTGGTGCTCGCCCTCTTCGGGGAAGGGGTAGCTTTGGTGGAATTTGTTCTTCCCCAGCCCGCTGAACAGCACCCGCTGGAAGTGGTAGTCCCGCGCCTTGCCATCGGTGATGACAGCCGTGATCCAGGTCTCACTGGTGAGCAGGGAGTTGGAGGCCTCCCCTTCGCGGATGTGTACCGTGCCCTCATAACCGATGTAGCGCGTGATGGTGGCGCCGAGGAGAATGACCAAAATGGCGAGGTGAAACAGCAACACCGGCCACTTTTCCCTGCGAAAGAGCCTGAATCGAAACATGTTCACCAAAATGGTGATGCCAAACAGCAGCAACAGCAGCTCAAACCACTTGGCCTGGTAAATCCATTTCTGCGCCGCCGCCGTGCCAAAGTCGTTTTCAATGAAAGTAGCCCCGCCAATGGCAAAGGCAAACAACAGAAAATATATGCCCGCAGCGCGGGTGGAAAAGAGGATGTTGGAGATCTTGCTCATCATGAGTGGTGTGTTTGTCCCGAAGGAGATGGTGCAAAGATAGGGAATAAAGTTGCTACTTTTTTCACTTTTTTTCGTCTCAATACCCGTTGCAGCCCGATGCGGGCTTGCAAAATTTAACGAACCCTTGTTTGTGAGTTTTTTGCGAAAAATCTTACCTTTGGGCTATTGATGTTTATAGCACCTAAAACCTTATTGATATGAAGCGGCTCTTTACATTTCATTTTTCTTTCTTGTTTGCTTTTTTGGTGGTGGGGGGAAGTGTGTATGGGCAGACGACCTTAGCGTTTCAGGGATTTGAAGGAGGGGCGGGAGATACCTGGACTATTGTCGCAGGCAATGGAAATATTTCTAACGCGTCCGGAGCCGGTGACACGCCTGCTAATTCGCGCATACGTACAGGTTCTTATTCCTGGCAGGTGAACAATCAAACTTCGACCTTGGAATTGTCGTCTTTTGCACTTTCCGGCCAGACGAATGTGAAGGTCATTGTGCATCTTTCAAGTACTTCGGGTACTGCTCAAAATGGAGCTGATGGAGGTGATTATGTCAAAGCCTATGTGAATTTAGATGGTGCCGGATTTCCGACAACTGCCGATGTGGCAGTGATGGGGAATAGCAATGCCAAGTGGGATTATAATGCCGTATTAACAGCAGCGACAACGGCAGGTACTCCGATTAGCGTATCGGCGCCTCAGGGAGGAACCAATTCTAACAATTATGCCACTATTGAAATTAATATTCCGGATGGCTCTTCCAGTGTGGC
>JALVES010000179.1 GCA_027030635.1 Saprospiraceae bacterium
TAAAATTGGGAGAACTCACCACGGGGTTCACGGGGTTCACGGAGAGGGAGCATTCTCCATTATCAACCCCACTCCCAAAACGCTAAACACTCAACGCTAAACGCTAAACGCTAAACGCTAAACACTCAACGCTCAACACTAAACTACCCATTCTCCATCAATCCTTAACCAGCTTAACAACAGCCCTCTTTTTGCCGGATTGAATGCGAAGCAGATACACTCCGGCAGGCACTTTTTTCAAAGAGATGTTGGTCTTTTGAGTTTGGCGTAGCGTGCTCGCATAAACCAATTTGCCGTTCATATCGGTAATTGCGATTTCAGTGAGATCATAAACATCGCCGAGATCAATGACAAAATCACCGGCGCTCGGATTCGGGTGGACCAACAACTGCCTGCCGAAATCATTTTCAACAACACCTACGGAAGGTTGACTCATTTTATGGATAAAAACATCCCAATCTCCTTCCGAGCTGAGATTATACGTGTCTGCTCCGGGATCAAAATCAGCCGTTTCTTGAAAGATTCCCGCGGTATAAACATTTCCCAAAGCATCTAAGCTAAGGGAGAAAGCCCCATCGCCACCTCCCGCACTTCCAAAGGATTTGGCCCAGACAAAATTACCTGACGCATCCAGTTTCTGGATGAAAGCATCAGCATAGCCCGCCGAAGTGAGATTATACGTTCCTGTTCCGGGATCAAAATCAACTGTTCCTCCAAACCAGCCCGTGGTATAGATATTCCCCAAGGAGTCTATGTAGATATCTTTACTAATATCATGATCAGCACTACCAAAGGATTTAGCCCAAACAAAATTACCTGACGCATCCAGCTTCTGGATGAAAACATCCTCTTCACCTGCTGAAGTGAGATTATATATTCCTGCTCCTGGATCAAAGTCAACTGTTCCTTTAAAATCTCCCGTGACATAGACATTGCCAGCGGCATCTATGCTAAGGGAATTACCTGCATCCCAACCTGTGCTTCCAAAGGATTTTGCCCAAACAAAATTTCCCGACGCATCCAGCTTCTGTACAAAACCATCCACATCTCCTTCCGAAGTGAGAAAATACGTTCCCGCTCCCGGGTCAAAGTCAGCCGTTCCTTCAAAGATTCCCGAAGTATAGATATTTCCCAAGGCATCTATACCAAGGGAGAGAGCTACATCCGCGTTTCCTTCACTTCCAAAGGATTTAGCCCAAATAAAATTACCTGACGCATCCAGTTTCTGGATGAAAATATCTACATTATCTTCCGCAGTGAGGTTATGTATTTCTGCTCCGGGGTCAAAGTCAACCGTGTCATAAAAACACCCCGTGGTATAGATATTTCCCAAGGCATCTATGCTGAGGGAGAAAGCTCGATCCACACCTACTCCTCCAAAAGATTTTGCCCAAACAAAATCACCTGACGCATCCAGTTTCTGAATGAAAATATCCCTCTCACCTTCCGAAAAGAGGGGATATACTTCCCCATCGGGATCAAAGTCAGCCACGTCTCCAAACCACCCCGTAGTATAGATATTTCCCGAGGCATCTATGCTGAGAGAAATTCCTGCTTCCCATCCTGGATATGCATAGGGTTCTATCGTACCAAAGGATTTTGCCCAAATAAAATTACCCGATGCATCCAGTTTCTGGATGAAAATATCCCACTCACCTACCGAAGTCAGATTATATGTTCCCGGCCCGGGGTCAAAGTCAACTGTTCCATAAAAATATCCCGTGGTATAGATATTTCCCGAAGCATCTACGCTAATAGAGTAAACCCGATCCTTATCTGGCCCACCAAAAGCTCTTGCCCATTCAAAATCTTGGGCATTCATCACTGCTGCGACAAAGAAGCATGCTGTAAAAATGGTAAACGCTTTTTTCATAGTTTGTAACGATTTAGTTTGTCTCAACAAAAGGGCAAACGATTCACCCTTCTGCAAAACCCAATTCTGTAGAGACATTCTCATCGTAAAATTATCACCCCCTCCCTGCCTACACCAAACTATTTCGTTGCAAATTTGTGGACTCATCAAAGAAAATTTTCCAAAATGTGGAACACATTTATCAAAAACCTCTTCCCAATCCACATTTTATGAAAAATCGAAATGAGCGTCCACTGTTTGTGGAATTTGGCGGCACCAGGGGCTACTGCTGATTGTTCGTTGGTTGGTGGGTTTTGATTAGTGTTTAGCGTTTTTTAGTTTACTGTTTACAGTTGACTGTTTACAGTTTTTTTTTGTTGGGTGTTTAGCGTTGAGCGTTTAGTGTTTAGCATTTTTTAGTTTACTGTTTACAGTTGACCGTTTACGGTTTTTTGTTTAGCGTTTTGATTGTTATTGCAAGTTGGGCGGGCTTTAGCCCGCCAATTAGTACCGCGTGCTTTAGCGCGCGTAGTTTTTGAACGTAACGAACGTGATGAACGTAACAATCGTGACGCGTAACAATCAGGCCGGCTCGGGGGTCTTCCTTACGTCAGCACCCCGATCCTAACAGACAACAGACAACAGACAACAGACAACGGACAACAGACAACAGACACCCCTCCTCACTCCCCTGCTGCAGCTGCCCGTTCCTCATCCCTCTTCATAATCATCTCCATCACTTCGGCCAGTTGGTCGGTGCCGATGCGTTTGGAGAGGATTTTTTTGTTTTTGTCGAGGATGTAAATCTGGGGTGTTGAACGGATGTCGTAAATGGTTTTGTAGCGGGAGCGGTGATAGGGGTCCATGACGTTGACCCACAGTTCCATGCCTTCGCGTTCGTCTATGAATTGCCAGCACTTATCCTTTTCGTTGTAGAATTTGGTGCAGACGGCGAAGACCTCTACGCCCCGGTCTTTGAATTTTTTGTAGAAGTCAATCACATCCGGCATGCCCTTTTTGCAGTGGCCGCAATCGGGGTCCCAGAAGAATAAAACCGTATAGGGTGCATCCACTTCGTGCAGGGCAATTTGCCTGCCCTCACGGGTTTCCATTTTGATGTCGGGCGCTATTTTGCCGATGAGCAGGGGGCGCAGGATGTCGGCATTTTCCAGGATTTTTTGGAGTTGCTCTTCATCCGTCCAGGTAGCGAGGCCTTTGGCGTAGTAGTTGTCCACCAGATGTACATAAACGGCATCGAAGCCTACGATTTTGGAGGCAGCGTAATCGTTGAGGAAGCGCACGAGGTAGTGCTTGAAGGTTTCGGGAGCGGGCTTCATGCGCTGGAGGATGAAATCCAGAGAAGCAGAGATGGAATCCGGGTGCTGAACGGTCAGCTTGTCTAAGTAGTAGCGGATGTGCCGGTGTAGGAAAGGCGTACGCAGCATGGCGGGATTTTCCAATTCGATGTTATCGAAGTAATGCTGCTTGGTGTATTGCCAGCGGGCTATTTGTCGCTCTTCATCCTCTTTGATGTCGGCAAAGTCGGGGATGTCCACCGGCATATTGGCTTTGACGAAAGTCGCAGCCAGCGTTCCATGGTGTTTTTTGATGAAGTCCGTTTGATATTGGGAGACCTTTTTGTTGAGCGCTTCCAATTCTTCCTCCAGTTTTTTGCGCTTTTTCTCATTTTCCTCGGCCTGAATGGCCTGCTGAAGTTTTTGGGCCGGCTCGCGCTGATCGCGCAGGAAGAGGACGTACTCCATGAAGAGTTCGTTGTCTTTGGAGCCTTCAAATTTGAGGTCGTAGGCCATGTCTTCGCCAAAGTGCGTTTTTACGCTAAAGCGCTGATCTTTCTCTGGCAGCAAGAGCTGAAAAAACTGGAATTGCGGCGGAAAAACGACCAGATACATGCCTGCCGGCAGGGGCTCATCCCCTTCAAAGAGCACTTTACCATTTTGGACTACAGCCGTATCCACCAGATATTCTTTGTCGTATAGGTAGTAGCCGAGATAAACCGTATCTCCCTGAAAACCCTCGGCCTCTACCTGGATGTGATAGCCCTTTTGGGCCATAGCTGTTGAAGCAAAGAAGCAAAGCAGCAAAGCTGCCCGTAAAAAGCGACTCATGGTGTTAAGTGTTTTCCATAGAAATAAAGACGGAGCCGGAGCTCCGTCTTCTAAGTTGTCAAAAAGAGAACGGAACTCCGCTCTCTTAAACCTCTGAAAGGGCTTAATTGTTGCCCTGGCCACCCTGGAGTTCCTGTTTTTTCTTTTCCAGCTCGGCCACTTCTTTTTTGAGTTCTTCGAGGCGCTTGAGGGTGATTTGGATTTCGACCTGTGCGTCTTCCTTCACCTTATTGATTTGCTGCAGGGCATCCTGCTTGGCCTGGTAGATGGCATCGGATTGCTGGCGGCGTATGGCGGCGAGTTCTTCATCGGCATTTTCACGGGCTTCCTGGACTTCGCGTGCGTACTGCTCTTTTTTCTCCTGGGCCGCGCGGCGGGCGGCGGCAATTTCCTCGGCGGCCTGTTTGCGGGCTACTTCGATTTGGAGGCTGCCATCCTGGTTGACACTTTGCAACTCAGCTTGCAGTTCCTGGCGGCGTTTGGCGATTTGCTGTTGCAAATCTGCGAGCTCTTGGGCTGCTTGTTGCTCGGCCTCTGCTTTTTTGCGTTCCAGGTCTTTGCGCAGATTTTCGAGTTGTTCCTGTGCCAGGGCCACTTCTTCAGCGGCTTTTTTGCGGGCTGTGGCGATTTCGCGGGCGGCACGCTCTTTGGCTGCGGCTATGCTGTCGGCAGCGATGCTGCGGGCATTGAGCAGGTCAATTTCGAGTTGTTCTTTTTCACGGGCCACCATTTCGCGTTTTTTCTGAAGTTCTTCGGCCAGTTGGGCATCCACTTCTGCCAGTTGTTTGGCGGCCTTTTCACGGGCTTCAGCGACCTCGGCGGCCAGTTTCTGCTTTTCGTCGGCAGCGTCTTGACGGGCTTGTTGGATGGCTTCGGCTTCTTCGCGCTTGATGGAAGCGATGTTCTCTGCAGCGCGTTTTTTCTCTTCGGAAACCATTTGTGCATATTCCTGTTGTTTTTGCACGGAGGCTTCGCGGGCCTTTGCAATTTCCTCAGCTGCCTGCTGGCGGGCAGCGAGGATGGCCTGGGCCTGTTCTTCCATAGCTGCCTGCATTTCCTCTTCGGTCATTTGCTGCAGGTTTTGGATTTGCTGTTGGGCCTCTTGCAGGGCAGCTTGTTTTTCTCTTTCGATTTCATCGAGGCGTTGTTGGGCAAGGCTTTTTTGCTGTTGAATTTCTTCGGCATAGCTTTGGCGTGCCTGCTCGGCCTGTTGATTGGCATCCTGCACCTTCAAGGCCGCTTCTTCCCGTGCTTTTTGCACTTCGGCCTGAGCGCGCGCACGGGCTTCGGCCACGGTTTGAGCGGATTCTTGCAGGGCTTTTTCCTTTTGGGCGTTGGCAGCTTCTATGGCCGCCTGTGCTTCGGCCTGGATGCGCTGAATTTCGCGCTCGGCCCGTTCGCGGGCTTTTTGTACGGCAGCGGCAATTTGCGCTTTTTCTTCCTCGGCTTTTTTGCGGGCCTCCTCTACGATACGGGCTTCCTCTTCGGCAATTTCCTGCAGGTTAAGCGCTGCACGCTCGCGGGCTTTGGCCAATTCCTCTGCCAGGCGGGCCTTTTCGGCTTCGGCATCGGCACGCATTTGGGCCAGTTCCTGGTCTAATTTAGAGCGCTCTTGTTTTTTCTTCTCCTCACCTTCTTTTCGAATGTCCACGATTTCCTTATCTATGGCGGCTTTTTCTTTGGCTGCGCGTTCGCGGGCCTGGGCTACCTCGAGGGCAAATTGCTCTTTTTGATTGGCAGCGAGCTCGCGGGCTTCCGCCAGCTCGTTGGCGATGTTTTGTTCAGCCAGTGCCTTTTGTTCGGCAGCCTGCCTGCGCGCTTCAGCGACCTCATTGTTCAAGCGTTCTTTTTCCAAAGCCACCTGCTCGCGCATTTTGGCAATGTCCTGAGCGAGTTCTTCCTGGATGCGGAGGCGTTCCTGGGCAGCCTGCGTTTTGGTGAGCTGCAATTCTTCAATGGTGATTTCTTTTTTGCTTTCAGCCTCGCGCCTGGCTTTTTCAAGAGCAGCGGCCTCTTCTTGCCGAATGCGCTCCAACTCCTGCTCCGTGCGCAAACGCACATTCGCCACCTCATCCGAATACTCCAGTTTGGCCTGCTCGAGGCGCTCGTTGATGGCCTCCAACTCGCGAGCTGCCTCTTCGCGCGCTTTGGCCACTTCCGAGGCTGTTTCTTCCCGCACTCTCTTAATTTCTTCGGCAGCTTTTTCCTTGGCCTCCAGTACGCGGGCGTGAATGCGCTCTATTTCTGTAGCAGCATTGTCTTTGGCCCTGCGCACCTGCTCGGAAGTTTCCTCCTCAATTTGGGCTATGCGCTCCTGCGAGCGCTTTCTGGCTTCCTGCACCTCCTCGCTATAGCGCTTCTTGGCCTGCTCGGCATCTTCGCGGGCACGCTCCAACTCCTCTTGAATGGCCCGCAGCTCTTTGTCGGCCCGGGCGCGTTCTTCTTCTATCTGCCGGCGGGTTCTTTCTTTTAACTCCTCCAAATCTGCGCGCAACTGTTTCAACTGCTCATCGCTGAGCTCATCACTCACGTAAATTCTCGCATCCCGCGACCTAACGGTCTCTTTGCCCAATTGCCCTTCGTCAAGCTCAGAAGTCTGACCCTGTGCTACCGTACCCGGGTCAATCACAGAGAGAAAGCAGGAAGCCATGTTCAACAGCCCTTCCTGCCGGCTGGGGTTGATGCTGTACTTCTTCATCTGGCTGCTGCGCTTATTCACAATGAAAATGGTCGCCAGATGCGTCCCGGCCATCCATTCCACTGCCGAAAAATCCAGACGCAAAATGTTTTCATAGACGGGCTGCTCTCCTTTCTTAGAACTGGTTCCCAACTCCACAAAGCGATAGCGGCGACGCACCCCCAACTTATCTACAAAGATCACCTCGTCGTCCAGATTCAAACGCTCGCCACCTCTGGAAATGACTTTTGCCTGAATGCCGCGATCGTCTGCAAACAACTGCATACTATAGTTATAAGTGCCCCGCACAACAATTGTCTGAGGCTTCATGGTAACATAGCGAATGCCTCGTACTGTTTTACTCTCTTGGATGTAAGAATCGCAATTGGCCGGTTTTTGAGCCTGCAAAAAATGAGCAAAAAGTCCAAAAAACAGGAGGAACAGGTAACGTACTTTCATGGATGTTTCGATTTCCGGTTGAGAAGAAGGAGCCTGCGCATATAGCGAATGCCCCATCAAAAAATATTTTTCATCCGGCCTTCACCGCCGTTCGGCGGATGGCCAATAAGTAAAGTACAGCCATGCGTATAGCCAGGCCGTTTTCGACTTGCTTAAGTATGATGGACTGCCCCGAATCGGCTACATCGCTGCTCAATTCCACCCCACGGTTGATGGGCCCCGGGTGCATGACGACAATTTCCTTGTCTAAGCTGTCCAAAAGGGTTTTAGTGAGGCCGTAATATAAGGAATATTCCCGCAACGAAGGGAAATACCTGAAATGCTGCCGCTCCAACTGAATGCGCAACACATTGACCACATCACACCAGGCCAGCGCTTCCCTGAGCTCATACCAGACCTTCACGCCCAATTCCGAAACGTGCTTTGGCAGCAAAGTCGGCGGGCCACAGACGCCCACTTCGGCGCCCAGCTTTTGCAAACACAGAATGTTGCTCAAAGCCACCCGCGAGTGCATGATGTCGCCCGAGATCAAAACCTTCCTGCCGGCCACATCGCCCAACTTCTCGCGTATGGAATAAGCATCCAGCAAAGCCTGCGTAGGATGCTCATGCGTGCCGTCGCCGGCATTCACCACCGCAGCATCAATGTGCCGTGCCAAAAAATGAGGCGCCCCGGGCGAAGGATGCCGCATGACCACCATGTCCACCTTCATGGCGAGGATGTTGTTCACTGTATCTAACAGCGTCTCGCCCTTCTTCACAGAAGAGGAAGAAGCCGAAAAATTGATCACATCGGCCGACAAACGCTTCTCGGCCAGCTCAAAAGACAGGCGCGTGCGGGTAGAGTTTTCAAAAAACACATTGGCAATGGTGATGTCCCGCAAGGAAGGAACCTTCTTAATCGGACGCGCCAAAACCTCCTTAAACTGATCTGCCGTTTCAAAAATCAGCCGGATATCCTCAGCCGACAGGTTTCGGATACCCAGTAAATGCTGCGCCTGTATGCTTTGCTCTCCCATCTATTTTTCGGCTTCCTCTTTGTTTGCAAATAATCGAATGATGCCTTCTTCGCCATTTTCAGCCCAGTCCACCCGCACGTAAGCCTCCTCCAGCGCATCCACCTGAATACCCGTATAGTCGCATTGTATCGGCAGATGCCGGTTAAAGCGCCTGTCCACCAGCGCCAGCAACTCCACCTGGTCGGGCCGGCCGTAGTGCTGCAAGCCCGTCAAAGCCGCCTGCACGGTGCGACCCGTGTACAAGACATCATCCACCAGGATGACGCGCCGGCCTTCGACCAGAAAATCCATCTCAGTAGTATGAGCCTCCAAAGGCGCTTCCCGCTGCCTGAAGTCGTCCCTGTAAAAAGTAATGTCTAATTTGCCGAAAGGCCAGGAAAAAGAAGGCTCTAACTTTTGCAATCGTTGGTACAACTGCTCCGCCAGCAAAGCCCCCCGACTCTGAATGCCCACCATGCAGCAATTTTCGTGTCGGTCATGCCGCTCCAACAACTGCCAACACAGACGGTCCAGGGTAAGGCCGAATTTGGGAGGTGATAAGATGATACGCCCTGCTTGCATGAAATCCTGTTGCATTTTCAGGCGAAGGGCCGATACGACACCTCCGCTCCGGAATCATTTGGCGTGAGCAAAGTTAGTGCTTATCTTTGAGATGAAAAACCCCTTTCAAAAAAATGCAGCACCCTTTTGAGGAAACGGAAAAAATGGTCCATCGCTGGTTGCTCAGACAACCCGCCACAGCCGAACTTTTCTGCGCGCTTTCGCGAAAAATCACCCCGCAGATAAGCAGGCCCCAACTGCTGTTTGAGGGTTTCCGCCCGCCCGTTCTCATGCTTGCGCAAAATGCAGAACGCCCCTCGCCTCAAGACCTGCCCACAGCCCTGCTCAGCTGGCTTTTTGCCGATTTCGCCGAGGCATCGCCCCTTCCCGATCAAGTTTTTTTGTCCTCTGCCTTTCGGCAAATGCTGGACGGTCTCGGAGAAGAAAGCGGGGCTGCCGAATTTCACTTCCTGCCCCTGCTCAAAAAGCTAAGCCCGGCCCAGGCCGCCTGGCAGGAGCGCTACCGCCGCCGCGCCTTGCAAAACTGGCTGGCGAAAGTCCGCAAAACCGAAAACTATAAGGGCTGGAGCGCCCTGGCCGAAGAACTGGAATTGCGACACTTCCCGCCTGCACAAAAAGCCCTTCCCTGGCAAAACCTCCTGCGCCAATACCTGCACCGCAGCGGACGTACCCGCCCCGAAGAGACCTGGCGCCGCCCCTCCAAACGCTACGGACGCCCCCCGGGCCTGCGCCTGCGTCGCCGACAGCGCCTCGCTGCCGCTGTGGACACCTCCGGTAGCATATCCGAAGAAATGCTGGCCGCTTTTTGGCGTGAACTCACGGCCCTCCAGGGCAGCGGCGCCCAAATCACACTCCTCCAATTCGACGACCGCATCCGCCAATGCGTCCAACTGCAGGGAGCGCCACCCCGCCGCTGGACGGGCCGCGGCAACACCCTCTACGATCCCGTCATCCGCTGGGCAGAAAGCAGAAGACCCGATGCCCTGCTCATCTTCACAGACGGCCTGGGCCCCCGTCCCGTAAGCTCCGGCCAAACCCCTCTGCTCTGGCTGATCGCCGGCCCGCCTAAGCCCCATTTTGAACATTGGAACGGAAACTTCCTTTTTATGTAATAAGATTCGTACCTTCGCCACAGCTCAACAGAAGGCAAATAAATGCTACATCCAATGAAAACACATAAGTTGCTGATTATCGCGCTTTTATCCTCTATGGTTTGGTTTGGATTTTCCCCACATTTCCCGGAGGTAAAAAAAGACAAACCCAGCCTGCAACTGGGCTTGCTGAAGTACAAAGGCGGCGGCGACTGGTACGCCAACCCCACTTCGCTGCCCAACCTGGCGCGCTTTTGCAATCGGGAGTTGGGCACCCAACTGGCCGAAGACCAGGCAGAAGTCTATGTGGGCGATGCCGACCTCTTCAACTACCCCTTCATCCACATGACGGGGCACGGCAATGTGGTTTTCTCCGAATCCGAAGCGCTGAACCTGCGCACCTATCTCATCGCCGGCGGCTTCCTGCACATAGACGACAACTACGGCATGGACCCCTACGTGCGCCCCGCCATGAAAAAAGTTTTCCCCGAACTGGAATTCGTGGAAGTGCCTTTCGACCATCCGGTCTATCACCAGCGCTTTGACTTTCCCAACGGACTGCCCAAAATTCACAAGCACGATGGCAAGCCGCCTCAGGGCTTCGGCCTGTTCTGGAAAGGGCGCCTGGTCTGCTTCTACTCCTACGAATGCGACCTGGGCGACGGCTGGGAATCTCCGGAAGTACACAAAGACCCACCCGAAAAGCGGCTCGCCGCCCTGCAAATGGGGGCTAATCTTATACAATATGTATTTAGTAATTAGAGCATAGCCTCAAGCACCTCAGGGCTATCCAATAGTTTGTGCAAATCGCTTCGCCCCAGATTTCGCAGTTCTCTGATCAGCAGCAGTCGCTGTTCTTTATTGAGGCTTTCGGAGAGCAGCCAGTTTTTGAGGGTTTCCTTTTCCTCCTTGCCGAGCGGCTGCCCGCGCTCTTGCAGGTAGCGCAATAAGATGCGGTGCCAGCCCTGCAAAAATCCGGCAGGCGTATCTTCCGGCAGCGGTTGGCCTCCCTTGCGGAGCCACTCTTCCGGCGAGGGCCACTCCCAGGCCTTTTGCCTTACAAATTCCACAAAGGCATCAGCCGTCTCCGTCTCCAAAGCAGCTTGTGCATAAATGGCGATCTGATCGAGCTGCTCCGGCCAGTTTTCAATGGCCTCAATAGCGCGGAAAAACTGAGTGAGGGAACGAGCGGTAGTGCGCCCTTTCAGCCGGCCCCCTGCTCCGGCAGGCAAATGCAAGTCGTACAAAGCCATAAAACGGCGGGCTCTGGCATCTAAGCCCTCCCGCTCAGCCCACAGCAGCCAGTCCTCCAGACGAAAACGCAGGGCTACGTGCAGCATGCGCGTCAGCATGGCATCGTCTAAGGGCGTAACGGAGTAATCCCCGCGATCGGGATTGGCCGTCAGCACGATCTGCCAGCGCGGGGGCAACTTCCAGCCCGCCAGGCCATAGCCCTGCAGCAATTGCATCAAGCCCCGCAAAATGCGCTCATCAGCGCGGTTGAAGTCGTCAATGAGCAAAATGCCCGGCCCTTCCTCCCGCGGCACCCAGGCCGCCGGCTGAAAAACAGTTTTCCCATCCACCAATTCCGGCAAACCCGCCAAATCGCCCATTTCCTCAAACTGCGCCGGAGCGAGATAGGAAAATGCCATCCCCCGCTCTGCCGCAAACTGCTCGACGATCTGCGTCTTGCCAATGCCATGCTCGCCCCATATACAAAGAGGCGTTACGGGCTTGCCAAGCGCCTCAAGGCGCAGGTTGTTCTCCGTGTGCTGCTCCAAAAAGCGCCACAACTCCAAAGCCGTAAGCGGTGGGCCAAAAACAGATACGTCGTTTTTTTTCATCATTCTGCAGGCTGTGCTCATTCTAAGCCGCTATAGATAAAAGCGGTGTATCGGAAGCAAAGATAATTGAAGAATGGAGAATGGAGAATGAACCGACCTTAGCTGCGTGCCTTACTACTTAGCGTCTTACTATCCGGAGCTCTCCAGAAGGTAATTATTTGGATATTAAGAACAGCGATAGATGAGGAAATGGGACTTTATTAGCGTCTTAGCGAGAAATAAAGAATAATAGAGAATAGAGGAAGCCCTCTCCGTGAACTCCGTGGTGAGTTCTCCCATTTTTACGCCCGTTACGCGTCACGTTCACCACGTTCGGCACATTTTTATTTCTCGCAAAAACGCGAAGAATGTTTGATTTTCATCCGGAACATACCACCAAGTAACTATAGCCGTTTTTCTCTGTCAATTTGGTTGTTAAGACGCTAAGGAGCCCGTGTTCAGGCCTGATTGGGCTACGATTGTCACGTTCATCACGTTCGTCACGTTCATCACGTTAAGCCAACGATACACGATAAAGCAGTCCCTGGTCTCATCGTTTCAGTCGGTTACGATTATCCCCACAACTTA
>JALVES010000180.1 GCA_027030635.1 Saprospiraceae bacterium
TGCCGAGGATGAACACCGGCGTGGAAACCGGCGAAACCTGAATCTGCTCAATGGTGCCGATTTCGCGCTCGCGCACCACGTTCATGGCGCCGAGCAGCAGGGTGAGCATGGAGACCAGCAAGGCCAGGATGCCGGGCACCATGAAGACCTTGTAGTCCAGAGAAGGATTGTACCAGTGGCTGTAGCGGATTTCAATTTCCGGAAGGGAAAGGGCAATGTTTGGCGTTTTTGCGGGCAAAATGCCTTCCTTTTTCAGCTCTGCCTGGTAATCCTGAATGATGGAAGACGCATAGGTGGTCGCCACACCGGCCTTCATGCTGTTGATGGCATTGACGAGGAGCTGCAGCTCTGTCGGCCGGCCGAGGCGTAGGTTTTGTTCAAAATCCTCCGGAATCGAAAGGATGAGGTCGGTCTGATCGGCATCCAGCGAGCGGCGTATTTCGCGCTCGCCCTGCAGTCGTCCGGGATCGGGCAGGCCCTCTTTGGCGGGTTCAAACAGGAAGTAGCCGGAGGCCGTCATCTTGTTGACCAGGCGTGTTGAAAGTGTACTGTTGTCCATGTCCCGAAGGCCGAGCCTCAGCTCTTTGACCTCATTGGTTGCCACATGCGAAAGGATGAGCAACTGAATGATGGGCATCACAAACATCAGCGGGAGCATGGCCTTGTTGCGAAAGACCTGTAGCAACTCTTTTTGTATGAAAAAAAATAGCGTTCTCATGCGATATGTATTTTAAAACTCTTCCAACTGAGGAGCAGGAAAGCCGCCGTCATGCCGCAGAGCACGAGCACGGGCTTCCACAACAGTTCTATGCCAATGCCCTTGAGCATGATGCCCTTGAGGATGATGATGAACCATTTGGCGGGCGTTACGTTCGAGAGCACCTGCAGAGGGGCGGGCATGCTCTCAATGGGGAAGATGTAGCCCGACAGCAAGACCGTAGGCAACATCAAGCCCAGCAGCGAAGCAAAGAGCGCCGTTTGCTGAGTCTGCACGCGGGTGGATATCAGGATGCCGAGAGAAAGTGCCGTGAGTATGAATAACAAAAAGCTGCCCAGCAAAAACAGCCAGTCTCCGCGCATGGGCATGCCAAAAACCAATATGCCCATAGCGATGATCGTCATGCCGTTCAAAAAAGAAATGAGCATGTAAGGAATGACCTTTCCGACAATGACCATCACAGGCGGCAGGGGCGAAATGAGCAGCAGCTCAATGGTGCGTTTCTCCTTCTCGCGGGCAATGGAAAGCGAGGTCAGCATGGCCGAAATCAGCATGAGTACGACCGTGATGACGCCGGGGACGAACATAAAAGTGCTCTTCATGTCCGGATTGTAGATCATCTGTTGTTCGATCCTCAGCGGCGGTGGAGGCAAGGGGCCGACTGCTTTTTCCGTCAGGAATTTTTGGTAGTTGGCTACGATGCCGCTGAGGTAGTAGAGCAGGGTAGTGGCCGTGTTGGGCTCCGTGCCGTCGGTGAGAAGTTGGAGCTGTGTTTTTTCACCTTTTTCCAGGCTTTCGCCAAATGAAGGAGGGATGACTACGGCTGCTTTGATGAGGCCCTGGCGAAAGAGGTGTTCAATTTCGCTGCGATTTTGTACGCGCTCTATTTCCCGGAAATAACCGGAGGCCTTCATGCGCTGGATCAGCTCGCTGCTGTGTCGGTCGTGTGCCTGGTCCCAAGTGGCAAATCCGGCTTCCCGAAAGTCGGTGCGCACGGCATAGCCAAAGATGAGCATGAGTGCAATGGGCATGCCCAGCATGATGCTCAGGGTGCGTTTGTCGCGCAGGATGTGCCGGAATTCTTTGGTAACAAAGGCAGCAAAAATTTTCCACATGGTTTTTTGTTTTAATCAGGCAGGCCTGTGGCTGCCCGTTTTTTCTACGATTGTTGTCGCACGATGTCTTTTTGGGCCAGTTTCAAAAAGACCTGGTCCATGTTTTGGCTTTCAAAAGACTGTTTGAGCTGCAGAGGGCTGCCAAGCGCTTCGATGCGGCCGGCGACCATGACGCTGAGGCGCCGGCAATATTCGGCCTCGTCCATGTAGTGGGTGGTTACGAAGATGGTGGTGCCGGCATCGGCTTCCTGGTGGATGAGCTCCCAGAAGGTGCGGCGGGTGATGGGGTCCACACCGCTGGTGGGCTCATCGAGGAAGACGATTTGAGGTTCGTGCAAAAGGGCGAGGGAGAAGGCGAGGCGCTGCTTCCAGCCGAGCGGCAGCTCACTGACCTGCTTGTTGGCGACTTTCTCCATGCCGAGACGTCCGATGAGCTCTTTGCTTTGGCGGCGAATTTCCTTGTACGACAGGCCATAGATGCCGCCAAAAAAACGGATGTTTTCGCGGGGCGTCAAATCCTGGTACAGCGAAAACTTCTGGCTCATGTAGCCTATGTTGCGCTTGATTTGCTCGGGCTCTTTGTAAATGTCGAAACCCGCCACCCGCGCCTCTCCCGAGCTGGGCATGAGCAGGCCGGTCAACATGCGTATGGCCGTGGTTTTTCCGGCGCCGTTGGCTCCGAGAAAACCAAATACTTCTCCTTTCTTCACTTCAAAGGTGATGCGATTCACGGCGGTGAAATCGCCAAACTTTTTGGTGAGCTCCTGGGCTTCTATGCTGTTCATGACGGGCTTGTGTTTTGCATGTTGATGAAACAATCTTCCACGCCGGGCGTAATGCGCTCCCAGCGTCTGTGCGGGTCGAAGCCCCGGGCATCTAAGCAGGCTTCGAAAGCCTCTTGCTCCAGGGGCTCATCGGCAATGAGATGTACGCTGTCGCCAAAGAGGATGGCCGTGCGAATGCCCGGACATTGCCGCAGTTCTTCAATGCGAAGGTACATGTCGGGTGAGTGGAAGGCATAGAGATATGCGTCGAATTTGGCGATGAGCCCTGTCGGGCTGTCGGTGGCGAGAAGCCTGCCGTTATCCATGAGGCCTACGCGATGGCAGCGGGCAGCCTCGTCCATGTAGGGGGTGGAGACGAAGATGGTAACTCCCCGCCGGCTGATGCGCTCGAGGATGTCCCAAAACTCCTTCCGGGAGACGGCATCCACGCCGGTGGTGGGCTCGTCGAGGAAGAGCACCTCGGGCTCGTGGATGAGCGCGCAGGAGAGCGCCAGCTTTTGCTTCATGCCGCCGGAGAGTTTTCCGGCGCGGCGGTCTTCGTAGGGCTTGAGGGTGTCGTAAATCTCACGGATGAGGTCGTAATTTTCCTCTATGCTTACGCCAAAGACGCGGGCAAAAAAGCGGAGGTTTTCCCGCACGCTGAGGTCTTCGTACAGGGCGAAGACATCGGGCATATAGCCTATGCGCTTGCGTATTTGACGAAAGTCTGAGACGATGTCCCGACCGGCTACGCGGGCGCTGCCTCCATCAGGCAGGCTCAGCGTAGTGAGCATGCGGATGAGGCTGCTCTTCCCGGCGCCATCAGGCCCGATGAGGCCAAAGATTTCTCCCTGAGGGATGTCGAGCTCCACTT
>JALVES010000181.1 GCA_027030635.1 Saprospiraceae bacterium
CTACATCCTCTATCTCGAAATAGACGGACAACACATCAGCCGTAAGGTGGTGAAGCAGTAAAGCGCTATGCGCTTATGCTTTAAGAGAGGGCGGCTTTTGGTCGCCCTCTTTTTTTTTAGGGCTTGGGCTGATTGGTTTAAACATTAATGGCCCTATGTCGAAGCCCTCACAATCCGCATCATCTGCCAGGCACCTATGCTCTTTGGAAAACAAGCTGCCAAGTTAAGCCGGTTCAATTTGACACCCCATCTTCCAAAGGAGGCGGGAGGCGCCCCCTGAGCGTAGTCGAAGGGCGCCCCCTGAGCGTAGTCGAAGGGCGCCCCCTTCAGGGGCAAGGCCGGGGCCGGGGGAGCGCCCCCCTTCCCAAAAAATTTCCGTTCTTTGCGTAAAGAAATGCACAAACGCCTATGACCACTCTTGCACGCCCGACTGCCTGCTCTTGCGGGCTTCACTTATTTACCTGCACCAGACTGTTGATTACAGAGAGCGCGAATGCACTCAGAGCATGGGTGTGCAGCTTGTGTGTGCTTTTTTTGTTTGGCGGAGCTGCTGTATTGCAGGCACAAACGCCCGGGCAGCAGGCCTTTTGGGAGCCCGATCCGCTGGCCGATGCCTGGGTGGACTCGGTCTATGCCGGCATGACGGAAGACGAGCGGCTGGGGCAGCTCTTTATGGTGCGGGCACACTCCAATCTCGGGCCGGAGCACCAGCGGGAAGTGGAAAAACTCATACGCGAGGAGCATGTGGGCGGACTCCTGTTCTTTCAGGGCTCGCCGGAGCGGCAGGCTTTGCTGACCAACCACTACCAGGAGCTCTCGGGCAAAGTGCCGCTCATGATCGCCATGGATGCGGAATGGGGTCTCGGCATGAGGCTGAAGGAAAACGCCATCAGCTTTCCCAAACAGCTCACCCTCGGCAGCATCGAAGAACGCGACCTCATCTACGAAATGGGCGCCGAAATCGGTCGCGAGCTGCGACGGCTGGGCGTGCATATCAACTTCGCTCCGGTGGCCGACATCAACAACAATCCTGAAAATCCGGTCATCAATGTGCGCTCCTTTGGCGAAGACCGCTACGAAGTAACTACCCGCAGCTACCTCTACGCCCGTGGCATGCAGGACCAAAAAGTACTGGCTTGCGCCAAACACTTCCCCGGGCACGGAGATACCGATGTGGACTCCCACTTAGACCTGCCGCTCATCCCGCACGACCGGCAGCGCCTCGACAGCGTGGAAATGTACCCCTTTCAAGAGCTCTGCCAACGCCAACTCGGCAGCGTGATGATCGCACACCTGCAAGTACCCGCGCTCGACAGCACCCCCCACCTGCCCACAACCCTCTCTCCCCGCGCCGTGTATGACATTTTGCGAAAGCAATGGAAATACAAAGGCCTCATCATCACCGACGGACTGGGCATGAAAGGCGTAACCAAATACTTCCCCTCCGGCGAACTCGAAGCCATGGCCCTGCTGGCCGGCAACGACCTGCTGCTGCTGCCCGAAGACGTGCCCGCCGCCAAAGCCGCCATACGCCGCTACCTCGCAGAAGGCAAACTCAGCCCCGAACGCATCGAAGAAAGCGTGCGCCGCATCCTGCGCCTGAAATACTGGCTGGGACTGCAACACTACAAACCCATAGACCTCGGCAGGCTGCGCAGTGAACTCAACAATCCCCGCGCCCAAGCCCTCAAACGCCAGCTCTACCAACACGCCCTCTGCTGGGTGAACGACCGCGACAATGCCCTCCCCTTCCGGAAAATAGACGGCATCAAAACGGCCAGCCTGAGTATAGGCGCTTCCGTGCGCACGCCATTCCAACAACGCATACACAGCTACATAGACACCAACGACTTCCTGCTGCCCGCCGACATCTCCTCCTCGCGGGCCAAACGCTACCTGCGCATGCTTAAACCCTACCGGCGCGTCATCGTAGGCCTGCACGGGCTCAACCCTTATGCGGCAAAAGGCTTCGGACTCAAGCCCTCGGCCGTGGATTTTCTGAAAAAGCTGTTGGCACAAAACAAACAAGTGGTGCTGGTCGTCTTCGGCACGCCTTATGTGCTGGCTTCCTTTGAAGACTTCCCCTACCTGCTGCTGGCCCATGAAGGCGACCCCTTTGCCCAGGACGTGGCTGCACAAGCGCTGTTTGGAGCCTTCCGCGTGTCGGGGAAGTTGCCCGTCAGCGTGGGCAACAGACTGCGGGCCGGGCAGGGCATAGAACGCCCCTCCCTCTGGCGCCTCAGCTACGGCCTGCCCGAAGAAGAAGGCATGGACTCCCAAGTGCTGCTCAGGATTGATACCCTCGCCATGCACGCCATAGACAGCGGCGCCACCCCCGGCTGCGTCGTACTCATAGCCCGCAACGGACGGGTAGTCTTCCACAAAGCCTACGGCTACCACACCTATGCCAGGCGGCAACCCATGGCGCCCGACGACATTTTCGACCTGGCTTCTGTAACCAAAGTCGCCGCCACCACCCTCTCGGTGATGAAGCTGTACGAAACGGGCAAACTGCGCCTCAGCGACACCCTCGCCTGCTACCTGCCCGAAACCGACACCACAGATAAGGCCTGCCTCGTGGTCGAAGACGTGCTGCGACACCGCGCCGGCCTGCAAGCCTGGATACCCTTCTACGAAGAAACCGTCTCCGAGCGGAAACGCCAACCGCTCTCCAACTACTACCGCCGCCGCTCAAAGCCGCCCTTCGACATCCAGGTAACCAACAACCTCTACCTCTTAGACAGCTATCGCGACAGCATCTGGTACAAAATTTTGCAATCCCCTCTACAAGCTCAGCCCGGCTACAAATACAGCGACCTCGGCCTCTACCTCATGGCAGAGACCATCCACCGGCTTACAGGTATGCCGTTAGATCAGTATGCCCACAAGACCTTCTACCGCCCCCTCGGCCTGCGCACCACCGGCTTCAATCCGCGGCAGCGCTTCCCCCTCTCGCGCATCCCGCCGACGGAGGAAGACGACTACTTCCGCCACCAGCGCATCCAGGGCTATGTACACGACATGGGCGCGGCCATGCTCGGAGGCGTCAGCGGCCATGCCGGCCTGTTCTCCGATGCCGAAGACTTGGCCGTCATCTTCCAAATGCTGCTCAACGGCGGCTACTACGGCGGCCACCGCTACCTCAAAGCCGAAACCATCGCCCGCTTCACCCAACGCTGCGAAAATTGCAGCCGCCGAGGCATTGGCTTCGACATGAAACAACTCGACCCCACCCAGACGCTCAACGTCTCCGCCCTTGCCTCCGAACGCGCCTTCGGCCACCTCGGCTTCACCGGCATCAGCGCCTGGGCCGACCCCGCAGAAGGCCTCGTCTTCATCTTCCTCTCCAACCGCACCTACCCCAAAATGACCAACCGAAAACTCGCCCAAATGAACTTCCGACCACGCATACAGACCGTGGCTTATGAGGCGATTCGGTGAGGGCGGTTGTCGGTTGTC
>JALVES010000182.1 GCA_027030635.1 Saprospiraceae bacterium
AAAAAATCACGGAGCGGGATTTCGGGCTTTTTTCGGTGTACATCATCCACCTGATTACGCCCGGAGAATTTGGCCGCAGGCTGCCTTTCATCGCCAGTCGCAAGAGGTTGAAGTTTTTCTTGAAGAGTTATCCCGGATGTGGGAAGTATTTTGTAGGGAAGGCTTCGTGAATCCTTTGCATTTTCCTGGCCGCCCCCGCCCCCGGCTCATAGACCCCGGCCTAATTCATTTTAGCGGATGGAAGTGCAAAAATCCGTTAAAAAACGAATATGTTTGAGCCAAAAGATGGCCTTAAGCGAAGTAGATGAGGTGATGAAACAGATAAGCGTCAGGTAAGCTCTGACCGCAGCGGCGAGTTTATTCGTTTTAGGATTTTTGTGCTTTCATCCGCGTTAAGAAATGAATTAAGCCTTGACTTTTCTTGTGCTGAGCATAGCCGAAGTATGGTTCTTTTGTGTCAAGACAAAAGAGCAGAACTCACTTTAATAAAAAAGAAGACTGTAATTTGAAAACCACTTTCACCTCGTTTTGGGGCCATTTGACTTTTTAAGGGAACCCTAATTAGGCATATTCCTCAATTTTTCCTCTTTGAGGATGGTAATACGCCCCTTGTCTATATCTATCAGCCCTTCCTTCCGGAAATCCGTGAGGGTGCGGATAACGGATTCTTTGGCCGTTCCCACCAGGCCGGCCAGGTCGTCGCGCAGGATGGAGATGGGGCCGGCCTCTTCACCCGCATAGCGTTCTTTGAGGAGCAGCAGGGCTTCTGCCACGCGCTTGCGAATGGAGTTGTAAGCCAGTTGAATGAGCTGCTCTTCCTGCTCAATGACATTGTCGGCCAGAATTTTGATGAGCTGTGCGGATACATCCTTGTTGCTGTACAGAAGGCGGAAGAAATCGTCCTTAGGCACGCGCGTCAGTTCGGTAGGCTCTAAGGCAGAGGCAGAGGCCGCATAGGGTTCTTCTTTGAGCAGTTCTATATGTCCAAAGAACTCTCCTTCCTTGTAAATCGAAAGGATAAACTCCTTGCCGTAATCATTGGTTTTGTAGAGTTTCACCTTACCTTTCTTGACAAAATAGAGATAGCGCGGATAAGAGCCCTCTGTAAAGACGAGGTCTTTTTTGTGAAAGGCAACAGTCTCATGCGCTTCCGACAATTCACGGAGTGCCTCATAGCCTCGCGCTTCGTTGATGAAGGAAGTCAGGCCTTCCGGGCTTTTTTGGAAGCTTTTGCGCAGACGTTCGCTTTTTTGCAGCCGCACTTCGATGGCATCGAGCAGTTCCACATCGTCGAAGGGCTTGGTGATGTAGTCGTCGGCGCCGAGATTCATGCCTTTGCGCATATCGCTCTTTTCGGCTTTAGCCGTGAGGAAGATAAAAGGCACGTCGGCTGTGGCAGGCTTTTTGCTGAGGATGTGCAGCACGCCAAAGCCGTCGAGTTCCGGCATCATCACATCGCAGAGGATGAGGTCGGGCTTGTTCCTGAGGGCCAGTTCGACGCCCTCTTTGCCGTCTTTGGCCATCAGGGTGTTGTAATTGGAGAGCTCCAGGATCTCGGCCAGATTTTCCCGCACTTCCGGGTTGTCTTCGATGATGAGAATGGTCTTGCTCATAGCGTGGGTGTGTTTTCGTACCTCTGCAGAGAAGCCCTACTGAGGTTTTGTTTTATTCCTTTTAGGTGAAGAGACGGCCACTGCCTGCTCCTGCCGCAGGGGGAGTTTCACCACAAAGGTAGTGCCTTTTCCTTCTTCGCTCTCAAAATGAATATTGCCGCCAAGTATTTCGAGATAGCGGAGCACGATGTTGAGTCCCAGCCCCGTCCCCTGGATGTTGAGGGCATTTTTGGCGCGGAAGAAGCGCATGAAGAGATGCTGCTGGTCCGATTTGGGAATGCCTATGCCCTCGTCGCGCACGATGATGCGCAATTGCTCACCTTCCAGGCCGATTTTAAGCCAAATGCGTTTGCCTTCTTCCGAGTATTTGATGGCATTGGAGAGCAGATTGAGCAGGGTGTTTTTCAACAAATGCCGGTCGAGAAAAACCGGAGGTATATCGCCCTCTTTTTCCACCAGCAATTGCTGCCCGGGTTTCATCATGCCGTGTACGTCGCCCTCCAACTCATGGCAGAGGTCTTCCATGGAAAACTCCGTGGGGGTAGTCTCTATTTTGCCCTCTTCGAGCCGGCTGAGGGAAAGGAAATCGTTGAGGATGCTGGTGAGGTTTTCCACAGCCGATTTGATGCGATGCACATGCTTGAGGCGTTTGTCCTGCTGGTCTTCTCTGGTGTATCTGGCAATGAGCGAGGCTGAGGAAGAGATGGTGCTCAAGGGCGTTCGAAATTCATGCGATGCCATGGAGACGAAGCGCGATTTCAGTTCGCTGAGTTCTTTTTCGCGCTCCAAAGCTTTGCGAATCTTTTTTTCCTGCTTTTTCAGGGCCCGTTCGGCAGCTTCGCGTTCTCTGATTTCGTGTTTTAGTTGTTTGTTTGTATTGAGCAGTTGATTGACCACTCTGGCCAGTTCTTCGGTACGGGCTTTGACTTTGTTCTCCAATTCTTCGTTGAGTTGGCGGAAGCGGTTGTTGGCTTCTTTGACTTCCGTCAAATCGTGTACGATGCCGATAAACATCCTGCGGTTGGACAGCTTTACTTCGCTGACGGCGAGGCGTATGGAGAAGAGCGTACCGTCTTTTTTCTTGCCGAGGGCTTCACGGCCAATGCCTATAATTCGCGCCTCTCCTGTTTTCAGGTAGCGCTCTATGTATTCATCGTGCTGCTCGCTATAAGGCTCGGGCATGAGCATGTTGATGCTCTTGCCTACCAGCTCAGGCGGTTCGTACCCAAAGAGCCGTGCTCCGGCCGGGTTGATCATATCAATGATGCCGCGCTCATCAATGGTGATGATGCCGTCTATGGCTGTATCAATAATGGCCTGCAGCTGTAAGGCAGCTTCGGCAAGACTCTCGTATATAAACTGGTCATCCATATATCCTCGCATCCCGTGAATAAGGGCTTATGCGACAAAAATAGGATTTTTTTTGATTCAATGGCCCAACAGTTTAATCTCCTGCTCTTTCTCCATGGGATAGACGAGCAGCACCTCTTCGGTATCCACAACGATATAGTCGTGCAGGTCTCGGAGGACGATGCGCTTGTCGGCGGGGGCTTTGATCAGGCAGCGGGAGGCATTTTGGGCTGTAAGCCGTCCGGAGATGAGGACATTTTCCTGTTCGTCTTTAGGTTGCAGCTCGTAGAGCGCGCGCCAACTGCCGAGGTCCGACCAGCCGATGTCGGCAGGGAGGGTGTAAATGTTGGAGGCCTTTTCCATGATGGCGTAATCCACGGAGATGGAAGGCGTCTTAGGGTATTGCTTTCGCAAAAAAGAACCCTCGGCTTCGGTGTTGTACTCTTCAGCTCCGGCCTGCAGAAGCTCGTAAATCTCGGGT